>NZ_JAHRFC010000022.1:42635-93002 GCF_020883015.1 Microcoleus sp. CAWBG640 | reverse complement strand
TGGTACAGTTTTTCCCACTGTTCGACGGCGCGATCGCGCGATGATTTGTGGACATTGCCCTCCATCCACGGATTAATCACGTAGTCCACATCGTAGTGGTCGGGAGCGCACATCAGAAAGCGAATTGAGTCAGTCATAATTCAGTTAAAATGTTGTAGATGCTACAGACTTAAGTTGACAGAGTTTCCTAGAGAAAAACTACTATCTTGGCTCGTCGCAGAAAGAGTGCAACATCTCACGGCGAAAAAAGTAACTTTTAATTATATCACATAAAAACCTATTTAGATTAAAATTTTCAAGGCAGACAAGTAATGAAACCTTGACAAAGCATCCAGGTACTCACCAAATTCTTCCCTCTGCTTTCTTCCTTGCTTCAAACAATTGGGACTGCGATCGCAAATTCCGTACCCTTACCAAGTTCAGAATAACATCTCAATTCACCGCAGTGTCTGTCTTTGACAATTTGGTAACTAATCGACAATCCCAAACCAGTACCACTACCCACTGGTTTAGTAGTAAAAAATGGGTCAAATATTCTCGACTGAATTTCCTCACTAATTCCGGGTCCATTGTCAGCAATACGCACGCATACTTGATTTTCGCCACTGACTTCCGTAGTAATGCTAATCTCCATACATATTTCATCGTTGCTATTGGTTGCTAAGTCTGTCAAAGCATCGATCGCATTTGAAATTATATTCATAAAAACCTGATTGAGTTGAGCTGGATAGCACTGAATTTGGGGCAGTTTTCCGTACTTTTTAATAATTGCAATTTCCCCACGTTTTGGCTGCTCCTTCAATCGGTGCTGCAAAATTACTAAAGTGCTCTCAATCCCTTCATGAATATCTACTAATTTGCGGTCTCTTTCATCAAGTCTCGAAAAATTTCGCAAAGACAACACAATTTCCTTAATTCTGTTAGCACCTTCCTGCATAGAACCCAATATTTTCGGAAAGTCCTCAGCAATAAATTCTGCATCTATTTCTTCTAATTTATCGGTAATTTCTAGAGCGGGTTCAGGATAATATTTCTCATATAATTTTATTAAGCTTAGCAAATCTCCCGCATATCTTGTAGCTGGATTAATATTACCATATATAAAGCTAATTGGGTTATTAATTTCGTGGGCTACTCCCGCCACCATTTGCCCGATACCTGACATTTTTTCTGCTTGAATGAGTTGAGATTGAGTGCGTTTTAATTTTTCTAAAGTTTGTTCTAACTGTTGGGCTTTTTCCCTTTCTCGCTGTTCGCTGCTTCGCAAAGCCACTTCTCCTTGTTTGCGATCGCTAATATCGATATGAGTGCCAGTCATCCGCAGCGGATTCCCCGCATAATCCCGTTCCATTACCTTAGCTTGAGCCAAAATCCACTTCCATTCACCGGATTTGGCCAGCATCCTAAATTCTACTTCGTAAAGTGGACTGTTCCCAGAAATGTGAGATGCCAATGCCTCTTGAGTCAACGGAAAATCCTCTGGATGTATCAGTTCCTCCCAGGATTTAAGAGTATTTTTAATATCGTCTACTTCATAGCCCAACATAGTCTTCCACTGCTGATTGAAATATACTTCTCCGGTTGCAATATTCCAATCAAACAATCCCATGGCACTAGCTTCAAAGGCTAAATAAAAACGTTCTTCACTAATTTTGAGAGCTAATTCGGCTTGTTTACGTTCAGTAATATCCATTACCGTGCCTAAGAGTTCAATCGATTCCCCCGTTTCATTAAAAACACCTTCTCCTCTCACTTCTATATATCGGACTTGACCATCATCATGCAAAATTCGCAACTCGTGTTTGTAGGGTTTTCTGTCTGAAATAGCCAGGTTTACAGTTTGGAGAAAACACTCTTTGTCATCGGGATGATACATCTGGCAGATTTGGTCATAGGACGGTTCCGGTTGAGCGGGATCGAAACCAAAAATACGGAATACTTCTTCAGACCAACTACATTTCTGGGCTAAGGGATCAAATTTCCAACTCCCTAGCCTCGCAAGTTTTTGGGCTGCTGCTAGACTAGATTCACTTTTTTGAAGTTGAATTCGTTGCTGTTTATCTTGTTGCAAAAGATGAGATTGAGCGATGGCTATTCCCATTTGTGCCGCCACGGACTCAAATAATCTGACTTCATCTTGCGTCCAACTTCGAGGACCATCGTACTGATGTAATGCCATGATTCCATTCGCTTTTCCTTGATAGGAGGTACGAATTGCCATCATAGATTTTAAATTTATTTGTTCGACTAAATGCCTGGTAGATTCTAGCAACGGTTCCGTAAAAACATCCTCAGACACTACAGCTTTATCTTGAGATAATACAAATTCAGCATGAGGATTGTCATAAATGGGAATTTCTACATCTATCAGGGCTACGGATTCTACTCCTAATTTTTGATACTGAGCAACACAAGGAATACAAGGAGGGTCTACTATGTAAGTGTGAATTAAACAGCAATCAGCGTTAAAAACTCTACCAATTTGGGCGGCGGCTGTCTGAAAGACTTGATCCGGGTTTAAGTTATAGCGAATTTCTAGAGTAATGGTTTCTAGCAAAAATCTTTGCTTAATCAGCCTTTCTAAAGCAGTCAATGCTGTTTTACGTTCCAGTTCTGCTTGTTTGCGACTGCTAATTTCAGTTGCAGTTCCCAAAATTTTACAAGGTTTGCCATCTTCAGTTCTAGCAAATACGGTATCTCGACTGAAAAACCACCAATATTCACCGTTTTTGTGCTGGAGTCGATACTCAAATTCAAAGCTTTCCCCGTCTTTTGCTTGCTCAAGTTGGTCTAGGTGTGCTGACCATGCAGCGGTATCATCAGGGTGGATTAGTTGAGAAATTAAGGCTCCTGGCATCTGCTGTATTTCTTCCAAGGTATAACCTAGCTCGGTAGAAACTTCGCGGTTGAGATAAAGATTTCGGTCTTCTATTAAATCGTAAACGTACAACAAATTAGGATTAGTTTGAATTATTGCAGACAACCACCGCTGGCTTTCTCGCAGTTCGTCTTCGGTGCGTTTGTGTTCTTCAATTTCTGCTTGGAGTCGCGCATTTTGGACTAATACTTGTTGAGAAAGACGACGAAGGTTCAGTTGATTTTCGATGCGAGCTACCACTTCTTCTAGCTGAAACGGTTTGGTAATATAGTCTACAGCCCCCAGGGAAAAAGCTTTGACTTTATCAAATACTTCATTTAAAGCGCTGATAAAAATCACAGGTATATCTTTTGTTTGCTCGCAAGCTTTGAGTTTTTCGCAGACTTCATAGCCATCCATTTCCGGCATCATAATGTCCAGCAATATCAAGTCTGGCGGATTTCTGAGCGCAAATTTCAGAGCCAAATTAGCATCTCTGGTTGGTCGGACTTTGTACCCCAGCTTAGACAATAGTGTTGAAAAAAGATGCAATATTTCTGGGCTGTCATCTACCAGTAAAATGTTTGGTTTCAAGGAATTGTTTACTGTTGTAATCTTTTTTATAGCAATTTTTTTTTGATCGATTCTATTCATTAAATAACCCCTTTTTAATAGGATTTCTTTAGGTAGGTAAATTGTTTAATATTGCACAAGCTTTGGGGTGGTAATTATTTTTGATGGTAGGTCAAATATTTGTATAATTGGATTGAAGCAGGGCAAGTTAAATGTGCAACTTGCCATCAACTTTGCATCTTGTTTTGTTTGCATAAAAGGAGGTAAATTTAAAACTCTTAAACCCCATAGTGCACCAGCCATAACTGCTTTTCTGGCAAGCTAGCGTGTCTTTAGACTTGAGTTACTGACAACTTCGACTTACTTTTGGTTGGAGCCACTGGGAGTATGGGGCAGATGGCAAATAGATGACACCGATATATACTAATTAATTGTATCAAAAATATTTGCATTTTTCAGTGAGTCATCACAGTCGATCGAGCTTCCTCAAAATTACTTTCCACTACAATTCTTACTGTTGCTTGTCGCATTCTGATGGTTTGAGGATTTTGAACTACTTTTTGTCAGTACATTTACTTATGTCAAGCATTTCTTCACCCAGCAACGGCTAAAAAACACTATAGGTAGATACCCCGGAGCACTTTAAGTGCTGTGGGCATCTAACAGAAGATAATCTTATAGCCTTTGGAGTGAAAGATGAGGTAAGAGCGAGAATTGGTAATTGGTAATTGGTAATTAGTAATGCCCCATGCCCCATGCCCCATTACCCATTACACGCTCACCTCACCTAACTGAGAAAGGCTATACATAGAATCAGAGGAATTTACTAAACTATTTTATACTGGTAGTCGCCTCCAGTTCATCGTAAGCAGCATATACCGCTTTCACATTATACCAATTCAGAAAAATCCGAGCTATTTCCAAAGCCAACTGGGAATCACCTCGATCGATTAACCATTGTAACAAAGGTGACATCCTCCGCTCATTCAGCAGCCCACCCACAGATAAAACTCCCCACAGTATTTTGTGCAACCAAGTCATTTGAATCATCAGCCGCACTTCCCAACTAGGGTGTTTTTGATAAAACAAAACTCCCATTCTTCCCCGCTGAATTTCTCGATCGATCATACCGGGGATTTGGTCTAAACTAAAGGGCGGATGCCAATGATAACCGACGGCGGCCGGACATTTAATCAATTTTAAGCCTAATTTTTTTAACCTGACTCCCAACTCTAAATCTTCCCATCCATACAGTTGAAAGCGAGTATCGAATAATCCAGCATCCATCAACCAGTGACGGGCGATGGCCACATTTCCCGTCGCAAAATAAGCGGCGGAAAAATCTGTGATTTTGTAGGGTTCCGAGGTAGGATTGTCAAAATTGCAGGTATTGATCACGCTGCCGTAAGTAAAAACCCGATCGCTCTCCTTGTATCCTTGTAACAAAGCTTCTGCGTGAGCTTGCAAAAAATGCTCCGTCACAACTAAATCGCTATCAATAAAAATAATCGTATCGCCCTTGGCATTTTCCACCCCCAGATTCCTCGCAGCGGCTGGGCCTTGGTGAGACTGTACGATCGATCGCACATGAGACAACTCATCCCCATGAGCGGCTAACCACTCCAGCGTACCATCTGTGGAGCCGTCGTCTACTACAATGACTTCATACTGTGCGATCGTGTTACCAAACTGCTGGTTTTCCAGAGCTCGTAGACATTTCGCCAAAATTTGTTTACGATTGTACGTCGGAATCACGACACTAAAAAACACGGATTTTCCCCACTGCCACAGCTACCGTCTCCCACGGTAGCAGATTTTTCGCAGCAATTATACTGATAAACAGTCAGCTAGATCAAAAAATAATATCTAAATCTGTACCATTCCTGACAAGAATCGATGTCAATTAGGTGCATAATACAAAGTTGGTTAAATCTGAGATCTTGCACTATTTTCCAGAACAGGCAAGATGCTTGTTCCACAAAAATTAAATTTTGTTGTGGGGTGAGCATCTGGCGCGCCCTAAAAAACTTAGTGATAATGGTGCAAGATGTGAGTAAAATACAGGATCTAAATACCGATGAGTCGCGCTAAAAAAGTTGTCCTAGCATATTCCGGCGGAGTCGATACCTCCGTCTGCATTCCCTACCTCAAAAATGAGTGGGGTGTAGAAGAAGTAATTACTCTGGCTGCGGATTTGGGACAGGGAGATGAATTAGAACCGATCCGCAAAAAAGCTTTAGCATCGGGTGCTTCGGAATCCTTAGTGATTGATGCTACTGAAGAATTTGTCAAAGATTATGCGTTTCCAGCAATTCAAGCCAACGCACTTTACGAAAATCGCTATCCACTTTCGACTGCTCTGGCTCGCCCGTTGATTGCTAAACTGTTAGTGGAAGCTGCTGAAAAATATGGTGCCGATGCGATCGCCCATGGTTGCACAGGTAAAGGAAACGATCAAGTACGGTTCGATGTGTCGATCGGCGCATTAAATCCCAAGATTAAAATCTTAGCACCGGCGCGGGAATGGAAAATGAGCCGGGAAGAAACCATCGCCTACGGGGAAAGATGTGGCATTCCATCCCCGGTGAAAAAGTCTTCGCCTTACAGTATCGATCGCAACTTACTAGGAATGGCTATTGAAGCCGGCATTCTCGAAGATCCTTGGGCGGAACCGCCAGAGGAAGTTTATTTGATGACAAAGGCGATCGAGCAAACTCCCGACAAACCCGAATATATTGAAATCGGTTTTGACAAAGGTAATCCTGTCACTCTCAACGGCGAAACTGTATCACCAGTTGCCTTAATTTCCCAACTCAACGAAATAGTTGGAAACCACGGAGTCGGCCGGATTGACATGATTGAAAACCGGGTAGTGGGGATTAAATCGCGGGAAATTTACGAAACTCCAGCGATTTTAGTATTGATGCACGCCCACCGAGACTTAGAAAGTTTGACGCTGACAGCAGATGTGACGCGATACAAGCGCGGCATCGAAGAAACCTACAGCCAAATGATTTATAACGGCCTTTGGTACAATCCTTTAAAAACAGCTTTAGACGCATTCATTCTGGACACGCAAAAGCGAGTAACTGGAACTGTGCGGATTAAAATGTTCAAAGGAAACGCCACCATTGTCGGCCGCAAATCCGAAAATTCCCTGTACAGTTTCGACTTAGCAACCTACGGTGCTGAAGACGAATTTGACCACAAGGCAGCGGAAGGATTTGTCTATGTTTGGGGATTGCCAACTCGTATTTGGTCGGACAAGAATCGCGGTTAGAAAGTGTTAATTATAGCAACCGCTAATGCGGTTGCTATAGGTCATTAATCTCACAATCCTGGATGCAACGAGCATCAGTAATATCGAATTATATTAATTCCGGTTGGATCGGAATGATTTAACCGCGAAGGCGCGAAGTACGCGAAGGAAGAGAAGAGAGAGTTTAATACAGGACGATGAAGAGAGGTTTTTATATTATATCAATTCCTCTCTTCATCAGAACTATCTAATTAACTAGCTGCAAAATTAGGCTTCCACAGCAATCTTTGGTTCCGAAGCCTCTGGCGATTTCGCTTCACTCGGTGGCACAACTTGCCAGAATTTTGGCAAATATTCGGGCCAATTTGCCAAAATCTTAGTGGCTTTTTTGCTGTTAGTCCGATCGCGTTGAGCCTGAATCAACTCTTTCAATTGCGCTTCCCCAGCAGCCGTACAAACGCGCTGCATCTTCACAATCTCCCCGTTGACATGAGCTGGGAAATTGCCATCTTCATCGAGGAAATAACCCAAGCCGCCAGTCATTCCAGCGCCGACGTTGCGGCCGACTTTTCCTAACACAACGATAACGCCGCCAGTCATGTACTCGCAGCAGTGATCTCCGGCACCTTCAATGACAGCTTTCGCCATGGAGTTACGCACTGCAAACCTTTCCCCTGCTTTACCCGCCGCCAACAGAGTTCCCCCCGTTGCGCCGTACAAGCAAGTGTTACCAACGATCGCATTTTCGGAAGCATCATAAGTCGCATCCATGGGCGGTTTGATGACAATTTCACCACCGTGCATTCCTTTACCAACGTAGTCATTGGCTTGGCCATCCAGTACCAAAGTCATCCCCGGTAAATTGAATGCGCCGAAACTTTGACCAGCCGTACCAGTAAAGTTGAGGGTGATTTGTCCAGTAAAACCGGTGTTACCGTATTGCTTGGCGATCGCACCACTGATTCTTGCGCCCACAGTGCGATCGGTATTCACCAATTTTACACTCTTAGTAACACTGGTTTGATTGGCGATCGCGCTTTGAATTTCAGCATCCGCCAACAAATCATCATCTAACACTGGCCCGTTGGTATGTACGTCGCCGTGGATCAAGAAAGAGCGATCGACCTTAGTATCCGGTAATTTGGTCAAACAATCCAAATTAATCTCTTGAGTTTTGGTCAACTTCACCCCACCCCGCATTGTCAGCAAATCACCGCGGCCAATAATATCTGCGATCGACTTATAACCCAATTTTGCCAACAAACTGCGTACTTCTTGGGCCACAAAGTAGAAGAAATTGACTACGTGTTCCGGCGTACCAGGGAAACGCTTCCGCAACTCTTCCTTCTGGGTAGTAACACCGACGGGACAAGTATTCATGTGGCACACGCGGGCCATAATGCAGCCTTCAGCAATCATTGCCACGGTGCCAAACCCATACTCTTCGGCGCCCATCAAAGCGCCTACAATCACATCCCAGCCTGTTTTGAAGCCACCATCAACGCGGAGTAAAACGCGATCGCGCAGCTTGTTTTCCATCAGCACTCGATGAACTTCCGTCAATCCGAGTTCCCACGGAGAACCTGCGTGCTTAATCGAACTAAGTGGAGAAGCACCAGTGCCACCATCGTGGCCGGAAATTTGAATCACATCAGCATTGGCTTTGGCAACACCAGCAGCGACAGTACCAATGCCAACTTCCGACACCAACTTGACGGAAACTCCGGCTTTCGGATTGATTTGATGCAAGTCAAAAATCAACTGTGCCAAATCCTCGATCGAATAAATATCGTGGTGAGGAGGGGGGGAAATCAAGGTGACACCAGGTTTCGAGCGGCGCAAAAAGGCAATATACTGGCTCACTTTGGGCCCTGGCAATTGGCCGCCTTCACCCGGTTTCGCACCTTGGGCCACTTTGATTTCGATCTGTTGGGCGCTCATCAGGTACTCTGGAGTCACGCCGAAACGCCCAGAAGCTACCTGTTTGATGGCACTTGAGGCGGTATCTCCATTTTGCAAACCCTTCAAGTGAGGTAGCGTTTGTGAGAAACCAGCCTCACTCACATCGTTTAGCACATTGTATCGTTTTGGGTCTTCGCCGCCTTCGCCGGAGTTGGATTTGCCACCGATACGGTTCATCGCGATCGCCAAAGTTTCGTGGGCTTCCGGGGATAGAGCACCGAGGGACATTCCGCCCGTGGCGAACCGCTTGACAACATCTGCTACAGATTCTACTTCTTCTATGGGAATCGAAGGGCGATCGCTCGCAAAGTCCAGCAAATCCCGCAAAGCTGTCATCGGGCGATTTTCAAGCTGTTGCTTGTAAACCTCGTAGTGATCGTAGGCAGTTTTTGCCTCAGTGCGATCGTCCCCGCTCCCGCGAAGGACTGAATTACCGTTACCGTTGCTTCCTTCTTCCTTCTTCCTTGTTCCTTCCTTAAAGCTAGTCACAGCCTTGTGTAAAGCCTTGGCCATTTCCGGGCTATTCATGTGATATTCGCCACCGCGGCGATATTGAACAAAGCCGTAATTTTCCAGCTTTTTAGCGTTCAATTCCGGGAAAGCCTGGGAGTGGAAAGACATCACCTCGTGGGCTAGTTCCGCCACCGTCAAACCGCCGATGCGAGACACAGTGCCTTTGAAACCCAAATCTAGCAAATCGCCGCCAATCCCGATCGCCTCAAAGATTTGGGCCGCTTGATAGCTGGACAACAGGGAAATCCCCATTTTTGACATAATCTTCAACAGCCCATTTTCCACCGCTTTGCGGTATTGAGCTTGAGCCGCAGTCACGGTAATATTGGGCACTTTGCCATGTTTCATCAAGTTTTGAGTCTTGCTGTCAGCCCACCAGCCGCGCACGCTTTCCAGGGCTAAATAGGGGCAAACCGCGGCCGCACCGTAACCGATTAAACAAGCAAAATGGTGAGTGCTCCAGCACTGGGCGGTATCGACTATTAGGGAAGTTTGCATCCGCAGCCCTTCCTGGATCAAGTGGTGGTGAACGGCGCCAATTGCTAGGAAAGGTGGAATATAAGTGCATTCTGCACTCACACCTCCTTCTTCATTCCCCCCTTGGGGGGGGTTGGGGGGGGTTTGCTTCGATGTGCGATCGCTCAGAATCAAAATCTTAGCGCCCGATCGCACCGCATCGGCTGCCTGTTGACAAAGTTGCTCGACAGCCAACTTCAAACCTTCCGGGCCTGCCACAATTTTGTAAAGCGTGGATAGAACCTGTGCGGCGAAAGACTTTTGCTCCTTCAAGAAAGACAGTTCAGCGTCGTTGAGTACAGGAGAATCGATTTTCAGTAGCTTGGCATTTTCCGGTACTGCTTGCAATAAATTACCCCGCAGCCCTATATTCACCGTCAGAGACATCACCATCCCCTCGCGCAGGGGGTCGATAGGTGGATTTGTGACTTGAGCAAACCTCTGTTTGAAATAGTTGTACAGTAACTGAGGCTTTTGGGACAACACAGCCAAGGGAATATCGTCTCCCATGCAGAAAGTCGGTTCTTTCCCGGAGCTCGCCATCTCGACGATCACCATGTCCAAATCTTCGGCGGTGTAGCCAAAAGCTATTTGACTGGCTAACAGTGTTTGAGAGTCGAGGGTTGCAGTTTCGGCAAAAGGTTGTGGTTCCAAGGTTTCGCGGTGTTGTTGCAACCATTCACCGTAGGGATGTCGCTTGGCTATCCGCTGTTTGAGTTCCCAATTTTTAAGAATTTCCTGACTTTGTAAATCGACTGCGATCATTTGTCCTGGCCCTAAACGGCCTTTTTCGACAATATCTGCTTCTGGAATATCGACGACACCGGCTTCGGAGGCGACAATTACCAAACCGTCTTTAGTAATGCAGTAGCGGGCTGGCCGTAAACCGTTGCGATCGAGAGTAGCACCTACTTGTTTCCCGTCGCTAAACACCAGGAGGGCCGGACCATCCCAAGGTTCTTGAATAGCGCTGTAATACTCATAAAAATCGACAATTTCGGGATAGGAAGCCAAATCCGGCTGATTTTTGTATGCTTCCGGCACCAGAATTGTCAGGGATTCCAGGGGAGAACGGCCGGAGTGAACCAGCAGTTCCATCACGTTGTCCAAGTTTGCCGAATCGCTGCTTTCTGAATTGACAATGGGGTTGAATGTGTCGATATCAGCTTCACTCCAATTGGGGTGAGCTAAATTGGCTTGTCGCGCCTTCATCCAGGTAATGTTGCCCAACAGCGTGTTGATTTCGCCGTTGTGTCCCAGCAAGCGCATCGGTTGAGCTAAGTGCCAGCGGGGCATGGTGTTGGTGCTGAAGCGTCGATGATATACTGCAAAGGCGCTTTTGTAGGCGGGATTTTTCAGGTCGAGGTAAAATTCTCCCAGTACGGCCGATCGCACCATACCTTTATATACGATCGTGCGGCAGGAAAAAGAGCAAGAGTAAAAGTCTTGGCGAGTGAAGTCCGCGAGATTGGACAGGGTGTGTCCGATGGCGCGACGGGTTAGAAATAACTGGCGATCGAGTTCGTCGCCCTTTAATTGCGGTGAACTAACGATTACTTGTTCGATTTGAGGTTGATTTTCTAGCGCTTGGGGACCCAAAACTTTCGGGTCAACAGGAACTTTTCGCCATCCCAACAGTGTCAGCCCGCGCGCTTGCACGTTTTCCTCAACTACGTGTCGCGCGATAGTTGCTTGGTGTTCATCTTGAGACAAAAACAGCATTCCCACGCCGCAATTTTCCTGTCTGGGAGGGATTATTCCCTGTTCTGCGAACCAAGCATTCAACAATTCCCAGGGAATTCCGGTCATCAAACCAGCACCGTCACCGGAATCGGAGTCAGCGCTACAACCGCCGCGATGTTCCAGACAAGTTAAGGCTGGTAAAGCTTTTTGAATTAAGGAGTGAGTAGCTTGGCCGCTTTGGTTAGCAATGAAGCCCACACCGCAAGCATCTCTTTCTTCGATTAGCCAGCTTTGACCGGCATAAGGAATTCCTCGATGACCCTGATTTTGATTTTGATTTCGATCGCTCGTGTTGCCCATGTTGATTGAATACTATTTCGGTGATTGTGTGGTTGATTCGTTATAACTTGAAAAACAGAAGGCTACCCATCTGTGGGAGTCGGGAAAGCCTTCAAACAGCCAAAGCCAGCAGATTTGATCAAAAAAATTACATTGATACTGCCAGTACCTAGCCCTGAAACTCTGTTTGCAGATTCTTAATTATCTCGATCGAATCGCCTCCGAGATGTCTCATAGAATACCCTGCTGTTAAAAAACACAGTTATTCTCTGGAAAATCGCCGCCTCGCAACCAGGTAAATTGCAGGCCATCGAGTTTTGTGTTTTTTTTTAATTAATCCCCTCCATCAGTCTTGCAGTGCGCTGCACCACCAATGAAACCATGTCTTAATATTATGCAGCTAACTACAGCCAACTACACAGCCCAAAAAATTAAGTTTATCAATAAAATTAGAAATTTTCACCTTTGTGCTGTATAGCGTGTTTGACGGTGAAGAGTTTTAAGTTATCAGAGGTAAAAAAATGCACAGTAGAGTTTCGATTGCGCCCATACTGGCGATCGCACTATGTTTAGTCTGGAATCTTGTGGGGAAAGCAGAGAATGAGAAGGCTGGGCTGATGGATGCTTCCACAGCCCGCCAGGGAATGAATTCCCTGGCTAATAGGGAAAGTCGGTTAAAACCGACTGAAATACCCCTCAATAGTCCTCTTCAGAGGACTTCAGCTATGAGACAGGGGTTTCAACCCCTGTCGGACTCTCGCTTTGAGTGGGAGAAGGCTGGGCTGATGGATGCTTCCACAGCCCCCCAAGGCATGAATTCCCTGGCTAATAGGGAAAGTCGGTTAAAACCGACTGAAATACCCCTCAATAGTCCTCTTGAGAGGACTTCAGCTATGAGACAGGGGTTTCAACCCCTGTCGGACTCGGACTCTCGCTTTTTGACTCAATCCCCACCACCCGCTGCCACAATCAAACAAGGCCGCCAAATCTCTCTCAACGGGCGCATCCTTCCCCTAGCTTGGACACAACAGCCCGCAAATAGCATATCGCCGAATATCCGAACTTGGATTGCCGACATTGGCTTAATGCAATCTGCCGGAGTCGATTTGCTCAACACCGCCGACAATACTAAACAGCCCGTACAGTGGTTTTCAGTATCTTTAACGGCAGCTCAAAGTATAACAGCGCGATCGCAGGGACAATATCGTTACTTAGATATCACAGATTTTGCCAGACTTGCGGGTTGGCGGATATCTGCCGATGGTAATACTTTGAGCATCACATCTCCAGTGGCAAATGTTACAGGAGTGCGGCAAGCAGAGAAAGAATGGGGCGATCGCATCGTGGTAGACCTCGATCGCAGTGCTCCGTGGCAAGTTAACATTGTCGATACCCCAAGCCCATCCCCAACACCCACACCTAGAGACACTCCAGACGACCCCACAAAGCCCACTCTTCCCCAGACTAAAACCCCCCCAGCGCCAAACCTCGAAACACCAGACGACCCCAGCAAACCAGCCCTCCCGCTCCCGGTAGCACCATCTGCGCCAATTATCGGTCAACAATGGTCGATCGACCTCGATGCCAAAATCGCACCCGCCATAATTCAGCGCGCCGTTCAAACCAGCAAACAATTACTAGCACTAAAAATCGAACCAACCGACACTCAAACCAGAGTCAAAGTCACCATACCTTTGGGTTGGCGTCCGCAAGTATTCAGCCTCGGAAATCCCCATCGATTAGTGATTGATATCCGGCCAGATTCCCTAGTAGAAAAAGACATTGTTTGGGCGCGGGGAGTCCGGTGGCGACAACAGTATCAAAACTTAGGAACCGCACGTTTTCCCGTTGTTTCCTTAGAAGTTAATCCGCGTCAAACAGGTGTCAAAATCCGACCAATTTTGAGCAATCCCCCCACAGATAAAGGCACTGCACCTCTGAGGGAAACAGCGGAACTTTCGGGAACGGCGGCTGCGATTAATGGGGGATTTTTCAATCGGATCAATCGGTTAGCTTTAGGGGCAATTAGGCGCGACAACAAATGGCTGGCTGGCCCAATTTTGAACCGAGGGGCGATCGCCTGGAACGATGGTGGTGAAATCTCGATCGCCCGTTTGACTTTGCAAGAAACCTTGATTACTCCGACAAACCAACGTTTATCTATTTCTCACCTCAATAGTGCCTACGTGCAAGCTGGAATCGGCCGCTACAATCCCGATTGGGGAACGACTTATACTCCGTTTTCTGACAATGAGATAGTTGTGACTGTGGTTGGCGATCGCGTTGTGGGGCAAGTTCCCTCTGGTGGGACGGGAAAAACAGCGTTTCCAGTACCAGCCAACGGTTATATTTTAGCATTGCGTTCCAATTTGTCGATCGCCTCTCAACTGACACCAGGCACTTTATTACGTCTGGAAACTCAGACAATTCCGTCAGAATTCAGTGCTTTTCCTTACATTGTAGGTGGTGGGCCATTGTTGGTAAAAAACAGTAGAGTTGTGCTGAATCCGCAGGCGGAAGGGTTTAGCGATGCCTATGTAAGACAGACGGCGATTAGGAGTGCGATCGGACACAATGCAGCGGGTAATTTGCTGATTGTAACCGTGCACAATCGGGCGGGGGGGGCGGGACCAAATTTCGCCGAACTCGCGCAGATTTTGCAGCAAATGGGGGCTGTGGAGGCTTTAAATTTGGATGGGGGAAGTTCGACGAGTTTGTATTTGGGAGGGAATTTAGTCGATCGACCTTTGTCTACGGCGGCGAGAGTTCATAATGCGATCGGAATATTCATTCAACCCTAGTTTGGGAGAAAAATATGTCATTAATTTGACACCAATCAGAACCCCCGGAACCTACCCCCAATCATCTCCGTCACAACTCTTGTTCTGGCGATCGCCCAATCTCAAGTAAAAATTTTTTGAGCAAGATTACTTACTGGTTAAAAATGATACTACACCCAATACGATCCTGTTGACAATAAACTGCGAGCGTATAAGATGTGTAGAATATTTTCTCTATGTATCAGTGACTTAGCTTTGCCCAAATTGACTGTGACTTTTATAACTTATGTAGTCATATTTCGTCAGTGTAATAGCGACTTTTAGTAGCCCTGGTTACTGAAAAAGATGTTTTTCTAACAACTAACATCTCATGCTTTAGTCAAGGAACTATCACCAGAATTACCCTAAAAGACTGATGAAATTTGGAGTTACATAAACTATAGTAGACACTATCAACAAATTTCTCTTTCACAGACCCAATCAATGCTGAACGCCTAGGGACTAGATCGCTACGCCACAGTAATATTATCGGATTATCCTGGTCAATTAACTGATGACTAACAGGATATATTTGATATTGATAAATGTCCACAAACAAACACAAAAAAAGTAGGAGTTAGTAATGTTTAAACTGCAAATTAATGACGTTAAGTTAGTATCAGCAGTGGGTATCGATTATAGCAATTTGCGTAATTTGTTAGAGGCTAAAAAGTGGCAACAGGCAGACGAAGAAACTACTAAATTGATGCTGCGGGCTGTCAAATGCGAAGAAAGAGGATGGCTGGATAGACAAAGTATTGAAGAATTTCCCTGCGAGGACTTGCATACCATCGACCAACTTTGGGAAGAATATTCCAACGGTCACTTTGGCTTTAGCGTACAAAATCGTATTTATCAAAGTCTGGGGGGAAGCAATGAATATGATAGCGATGTTTGGGAGACTTTTCGTTACATAGTGGGCTGGCTAAAAAAGGGCGAAAGGCTCTACTACAACGACCTCACTTTTAGTGAAAAAGCACCAGCAGCTCACCTCCCAGTTGTGGGATTGTTTGTGGGCTTTGTGGGAAAGGGAATTAAGGCGGACTCTTTCGATGGACAGTGTGCGCTTATGGCCGGTTTGGGGGGGGTTGTTTTTGATGCTCTCGCATCAATACTCTTGAACTGTAACCAATCTGTTCCAGTTTTACCAGAGTGATTATTGACTGTTGACAGTGAGTCAAAAAACTGAAATTTTCCCTGAAGTATTGTGGTGGCTTGAATCGATTTTTAGAATTGTATTTTTCAGGGTAGACCGACTTTTGTCAGTAATTATTGCCTAGTATATCATGGCTAAACCCAGACTTATTCACCAAATAAGTCTGGGTTTTACGATGGTGTTTACCAAGAAATTGGGTCTAAAGCCCCGTCCTTATAGGACGGCTTTAATTATAGGAATATGAAGAATTATTAAATACACAGATTTGCAAGTAAAAGTTCTAGTAAAAATTATAAACTATTCCAATGATAGTATTAGAGTTTAAATTGAAAGGCAAAGCAGAGCAATATCGGATCATTGACGATATGATTCGGACGGCTCAATTTGTCCGAAACAAAACTCTTAGGCATTGGATAGACAATCAAGGAATTAAATTAGTAGACCTGTACAAACAGTGTGCCGTTATGGCAAAAGAGTTTGAATGGGCGGGCAAACTTAATTCAACGGCGCGTCAAGCGATGGCCCAACGTGCCATTTTTGCTATCCAACGTTTTTTTGCTAATTGTAAAGCTAAAAAACTAGGAAAAAAGGGCTACCCACAGTTCAAGAAGCATACCCGTTCTGTTGAGTACAAGACTTCGGGATGGGAACTTTCTACCGACAAAAGGTGCTTGACATTTAGAGATGGCTTTGCTGCTGGAAAATTCAAACTAATCGGTAGTCGGGACTTGCATTTTTATGCACCCCAGGAGATAAAGCGAATCAGAATTGTGCGTCGTGCCGATGGCTACTACGCACAATTCTGTATCAACGTGGAGCGGAAAGAGGAAGCCATTTCTACTGGTAAAGTTATTGGACTAGATGTCGGGCTAAACCACTTCTATACTGATAGCGATGGTGAAACGATTGCTAACCCTCGGTATCTCCGCAAAAGCGAAAAAGCTCTGAAGAGATTGCAGAAGCGAGTTTCCCGGAAAAAGAAAAGTTCTAAAAACCGAAAGAAAGCGATCAACAAATTAGGAAGAAAGCACCTGAAGGTTAGTCGGCAGCGTAAAGACTTCGCCATAAAGACGGCGTTGTGCGCGGTGAAATCTAGCGATTTTGTAGCCTAGGTCGACCTTCAAGTGCGGAATATGGTGAAAAACCACAAGCTTGCTAAATCAATTAGCGATGCAGCTTGGTCACAATTTGCTCAGTGGTTGGAGTATTTTGGGAAAATATACGGTAAAATAATAAGTGCTGTCACCCCTCAATACACGTCGCAAGAGTGTTCAAATTGTGGCAATCTAGTCAAGAAAACCCTGTCAACCCGAACCCATATTTGTGGGTGTGGTACGGTATTAGATCGCGATCACAATGCTGCAAAAAACATTTTAATCAAAGGGTTGAAACAGGCAAAAATTAATTTAAATACGGTGGGACACACCGAAATTCACGCTTGTGGACAGACCGATCTCTACTCGCAGGTGGTGACATCAACGAGCAAATCGACTGGCTGATCCAAGAATCCTCGTGCCTTCAGGCCGAGGAGTGTCAAACAAATCAATCCGTCATCACAGATAACACATATTCTCCTTGATTTACTGACTGATTGGTCGAAACATCAAAAATAAAAAGATCCGACTCAGCACAAACATCGACTAAAGTGGGAAAATCTCCATGTTTGTGAAAGCACAGAATTTGATAAAGCCGATCGCCCTTTTTGACAAAACTCCCCAATTTCACTCGATTTTGAATCATCCCGCCCCCAGGCGCGTAATATTCTTTTACCAAATTCTTGGGGGTAAAAATGACTTGATGATTCGCAGTTTCGGGAAGCGGAAATCCATCTATTTTCAATAAACCCTTACTGGCTAAGTAATTTTTGATTCCCCGTAACCCCTTCGCCACCGATTCAGGATTGATTTCCATCCCCGAACCCAATTCTAGAGTCCAAGATTCAATATCAAAGGAAATCGGACTCCCCAACTCTGCTAAAATCCTTTCCAAAGCCAGCCAAGGTTTGAGAAATGCCTCATCAAAAGCATCCCCATCATACTCGTTCATCCAGATGGCGCGATCGAGCAAAAAAGCTTTGGCACTCTCCTCGCGAGAACTAAAACAATAAAGGTAATCTAAACTTTGATTTGTGGAAGTGTGCAAGTCCAACACATAGTCAGCATCCAAACATAAAGATTGTAGCTGGTATCGGAAAAGTTCCCTGTAGGGGCGACAACTAGGAGCGTTAATTTTTGCCAACTCTTTGGCAAAACTCAAAGCCATTGCTTTTCTGTAATTAACTTTAACCGTATCGGCATCCAGATTTATCTGAGACTGAGCAAAACCCAGAATATCTTCCCCTTGCTTTTCAAAATCCCAGAAAATTCGGTTCCAATTTACCCCATCATAAAGATTGTAGCGACCAGGGGAAAAATGGTGCGATCGCTGGTTGACACCCAAAGGATTACAAACAGGAACTAGCCAAATTTCCCCGATTAACTCAGTGGAGTCCAAACACCTTAAAAACTCAATCAATTGGTAAATAACGGCATTACCGCTAATCTCAGCGCCGTGGAGGTTAGATTGAAGATAAGCCTTTTTGCCGGGAATCGCACCTTGGAACTGATAGACTTGCAGCGAAAGTTGATCGCCCGAAGCAAGCTGCACCACAGGAATAGTCGAAATAATAGGAATCATAGAGGAGGAAAGTGGGAATCGGGAATCGGGAATCGGGAATCGGGAATTGGGAATTGGGAATTGGGCATAGTTTATTCCTGACTTCCTGCTTCCAGAATTTACCGCCATCCTTCATCCCCCCTTGGGGGGCAGGGGGGGGTAGCGTGCAGCGGGGGGCAGGGGTGGGTGACTTCTTCCTTGTTTAAATAGACACTGGAAGCAAGCGCTCTATCGGCTAGCGATGAGCGTCGGGTAGTTTACATAGCCGATTTGCTAGAGAAGGTTTAACTAGACAGACGGGAATTCCCCCGCTATAGGTGTACTCACTGTCTTCGGTGGGACGGGCGGCTCGTGAGAAGACGATTGCGCCGCTCACTATATGTGATGCGCAGCCAGCAGTAGATGAGCGGTGCATGAGGAAGCGAACAAATTCTTTGCATTTTTATATGATCCTTGATACAATCTTACCAGAGAAGCCGATCGCCAATAATGTATCAAGCCTATAAGTTCCGAATCTATCCGACCACCGAGCAGCAGACGTATTTTGCGGGTGCTTTCGGTTGTTGTCGTTGGTTCTGGAATTATAGTTTGAATCTGTGTCAGCAAACCTATAAAGATACGGGCAAAGGGTTAAGCAGAAGTGTAATTCAAGGATTACTCCCAAATCTCAAAAAAGAGTACCCTTGGTTGACAAATGCTTATTCTCAATCACTCCAAGTAGTCGCACTAAACCTGTCTAGTGCTTACAAGAACTTCTTCGACAAACGCGGTGGTTTTCCTAGCTTCAAGTCGAAGCATGGTAGACAGTCTATTAGTTATCCTCAGAATGTCAAAGTAGGTACAAGTTCTATCAAATTACCTATCATTGGCGAGGTGCATTGCATAATCCACAGAACATTAGATGGCACTGTCAAAACCGTTACTATTTCCCAAAATACTGATGGTAAATACTATGCCTCGCTCTTGGTTGATGATGGACGAAAAACACCGGAAAGTGATACTAATGGCAAGGCTATTGGTTTAGATGTTGGTCTGATAGACTTGGTTGTAACCAGTGATGGTAATAAGTATGCGAATCCTAAGCACCTCAAGAAGCATAGCCGCAATCTAAAGCGTAAGCAACAAAAACTAAGTCGTAAACAAAAAGGGAGTAATACAAGATATAAGGCTAAACGATTATTAGCCAGAGTTCATTCAAAAATCCAAAGAGTCCGGGTCGATTTTCTACACAAACTATCCCGCAAGATAGTGGACGAAAACCAAGTCATTGCCGTAGAAAATCTGAATGTCAAAGGCATGGTACGTAATCCTTGTCTAGCTAAAGCGATTAGTGATGCTGGATGGGGGATGTTTGGGACAATGCTCAAGTATAAAGCTGAGAAATTAGGAAAAATCTACATTGAGATAGACCGCTTTTTCCCTAGCTCCAAGACTTGTAATAATTGTCTCTACAAAGTATCGGAAATGCCCTTGAACCTGCGTCATTGGGATTGCCCTGAGTGTCATAGTCGCAATGATAGAGATATCAATGCGGCCAGGAATATCAGGGATGAAGCCTTGCGGATTCTTGCATTAGGAACTAGTGCTGCTGCCAATGGACGGAATGTAAGTCAACCTGGTAAGACTTCGGTCTTGCTAGATGCTATTCCGGTTGAAGTTGGAAGCCCCCGTCATAGCGTACTCGCGCGGGCAGGTGGGTAGTTCACAATCAACATAGTCCTCTGCTGCCTTGCTGTAAGCAAGATTGAAGCACACCTACTGTAAAACCTTATAATAATCCCAGTGCCAGATACCTCCCAGAACCGCCCAGAGCTGGATCTGAAGACCATATTCCCCTTCGAGCTAGATAACTTTCAGAGAGAGGCGATCGCCGCCCTCGATGCAGGCAAATCCGTTGTCGTTTGCGCCCCTACAGGCTCCGGGAAAACTTTAATCGGCGAATACGCCATCCACCAAGCCCTCTCACGGGGGCGTCGCGTCTTCTACACCACTCCCCTCAAAGCCCTTTCCAACCAAAAGCTGCGCGACTTCCGCCAGCAATTTGGGACTGAGATGGTGGGCTTACTGACGGGGGACATCTCCGTTAATCGGGATGCTCCTATTTTGGTGATGACTACCGAAATTTTTCGCAATATGCTCTATGGTACGCCGATCGGGGCTGTGGGTACTTCCTTAACCGGAGTTGAAACAGTTGTTCTCGATGAGTGTCACTACATGAACGACAAACAGCGGGGTACTGTTTGGGAAGAGTCGATTATCTACTGTTCGAGCGAAATTCAATTACTCGCCCTCTCAGCCACCGTTGCTAACAGCGCCCAACTGACAGACTGGATTAACAAAGTCCACGGACCAACAGAGTTAGTTTACTCCGACTTTCGCCCCGTGCCCCTGCAATTTCACTTCGCCAATCAAAAAGGGATATTTCCTCTGCTAGACGAGAGTGGCAAAAAACCTAACATCCGTTTAGTCCCCAAAAAGAAACAGCAAAAACTAGAAAGAGGTAGTATCCCCGTTCCCACTTTGGGGGATGTTTTGTCTCGGTTGGACGATCGCGATATGCTACCAGCAATCTACTTCATCTTCAGTCGCCGTGGGTGCGACCAAGCAGTGGCAGAAGTTGGCAATTTCTCCCTAGTCAACGAAGCCGAAACCGCCGAACTCAAACGCATCATTGACGACTTTTTACAACGGAATCCCGAAGCAGAACGCTTTGGTCAAAAAGAAGCACTTTTAAAAGGCATTGCAGCCCACCATGCGGGCATTTTACCCGCTTGGAAAGGCTTAGTAGAAGAACTCTTCGGCAGAGGTTTAATTAAAGTCGTATTTGCCACCGAAACCCTCGCGGCTGGGATTAATATGCCCGCCCGTACCACAGTCATTTCTACCCTTTCCAAGCGCACCGACAAGGGACACCGACTCCTAAATGCTTCGGAATTCCTCCAAATGGCCGGTAGAGCAGGCAGGCGTGGCATGGACGAGCTGGGGCACGTAGTGGCAGTTCAGACGCGGTTTGAAGGGGCAAAGGAAGCCTCCTATTTGGCCACAGCCAAAGCCGACGCCCTCGCCAGTCAGTTTACGCCCAGCTACGGCATGGTGCTGAATTTATTGCAAACTCACACTCTCAAAGAAGCTCAAGAACTCGTAGAGCGTAGTTTTGGTCAATATCTTTCTACCTTGTACTTGCAGCCGCAGCAAGCGGAGGTAGACCGGCTGCAAGCGGAATTGGCGGTGTTGGAGGAGTCTCTGGCTGCTGGTGGCGATGTGGCTAACTTGGAAAAACAACTCGCCCATTATGAAAAGTTGCAGGGCAGACTCAAGGAAGAGAAACGCCTACTCAAAACTTTGTTGCAGCAAGCTGAAGAAGCTCGGATGAAGGAGATGTCCGTGGCTGTGGCTTTTGCGGTGCTCGGAACTGTTGTCAGCCTTAAAGGTAAACACGTTCCTACTGCTAAACGATCGCACACATCTCCCGTACCCGCTGTACTCGTTGCCAAAATCCCAGGTTCGGGCCAAGCTCCAAATTTAGTCTGTTTGGGCAAAGATAACCGGTGGTATGTCGTCGCCATTAGCGATGTAGCTAGCCTCCATGCTCAATTACCCCGTTTGAGCGTTGCCGATACCATGAACCCGCCCTCGGAAATGCCCCTGAGACTGGGCCAGTGTCGTTTGGGCACTGAGGAAACTCTTCCTATCGCCCAATCAATCCCAGAATTGCCGGCACTGGAACCGACTACCGAGGCTCAAGACCAACTACAAAAAATCGCAGCCATTGAAGCTAAGCTAGAAATTCACCCTGTTTTAGAATGGGGCAATCCGGGTACTTTGCTCAAACGCCAGCGACGCAGGATAGAGTTGCAAAAGGAAATACGCAGAGGCTTGCAGGACTTAGAAAAACAACGAGCTCGCTACTGGGAAGAATTTATCAACTTAATTGACATTTTGCTCAATTTCGGGTGCTTGGAAAGGGTAGTTTCTCTCAATGTTGAGGGGGCTGATACCTGGGAAAGATTAGTTCCTACGGAATTAGGTCAAGCTTGCGCCGCCATTCGTGGGGATAATGAACTCTGGTTGGGTTTATCCCTGATGTCGGCGGAATTTGATGAACTAGACCCCCACCACCTGGCGGCTGCTTGCGCGGCTTTGGTGACGGAGGTTTCCCGGCCCGATAGTTGGACTCACTATTCCCTATCGCCAGAGGTTTTGGCACCTTTGGATAATCTCCAAAAAGGTTTACGACGCAGGCTGTTTCAAGTGCAGTACCGACATGAAGCTGCGATTCCGATTTGGCTGGAACGAGATATGGTGACTTTGGTTGAGCAGTGGGCCCTGGGCGTGGAATGGCTGGAATTGGTCAGTCATACGAGTTTGGATGAGGGGGATGTGGTGCGGATTTTGCGCCGCACTTTGGATTTCTTGTCTCAGATTCCTCATGTTCCTCACCTATCTGATGCTTTGCGACGGAATGCTTGTCGGGCGATGCAGTTAATCGATCGTTTCCCGGTGAATGAAGCTGCTAATTGAAGAATAGTTGACAGTGGGCTGTCGCTCCTTCGACTTCGCGAGGGGGTAGGCAGTTGGCTGTTGACATCCGGTAGCATCTGAATTATTCAGATCTCTATTCTCGGACTCTGTGTCCTCTGTGTTCTAGGTCCGGTTAAATCATTCCAATACAACCGGAAACGATAGGACAGTGGAACGCAGGTTTTAATCTAAAATCTACAATCTCAAATCTCAAATCGATCGACTGGTGTGGTGGGTAGTTCAGAAGATTAATGCAACAAATCAAAAAGCCCGATCTAATTCCTGTAGCCTGCTCTCAGGCTCAAACAATTCGCTTTTTCACTTTCTTGCAAAGGGTATTAATTGGGACTCTCGCGATTAGTTTATTCAATCTCTCGCTCTGGTTTCCCTCTCCCAGTTTTGCCCAAGTGCTGTTGGGTGTAGTTCGCAGTTCCGAAAATTCCCCGGACTGGCTCAAGATTACCACGCGACTCTGGGACAGTGGTATTGCTTACAAACCAATTAATCTCGAAGAAATCAAAAGTGTCGGAGATTTGGCCGGGGTTAATGTCCTGTTTTTACCCAATATTGAAACGGTGAGTCCAGCCCAACTTAAAGTTTTAGAATCTTGGGCGAAACAAGGTGGTAGATTGATTGCTTCCGGGCCTGTGGGACGCAGTTCCCAGGCGTTGGTGCGCCAATCTTTACGATCGCTCCTTGGGGCCTATTGGGCTTTTCCGTTAACCCAGCCGGCGACTCCTCAACCCCGCAACCGCTGTCGAGATCTCGCTTGCACTACTTCTAGCAATTGGGTGCCGGTGGAACAGAAAAATATCTTGGTTCAAGGCGGTGTCTTGATTCCGGCTGATGCTAACAGTCAAACTATTGCTACCTGGAAGGATAGTTCTGGTTCTTCGGCCGCGATCGCTACCGATCGCGCTACCTATCTCGGCTGGCGCTGGGGTAGCGACGGTTCGGCAAAGGTAGACACGGCTTGGCTGCGGGCCTCCATCGCCCGCTGGGGAGGCACTGTCGGTTCCCCCATACCACCGCAAACGGCGATCGCACCCCCCAGACCCACATCCCCAAATCCCCCCTCCAGAACTCCTAGAAACACCCCTCCAAGTCCGCGCAATACCCCACTGAGTAGACTTTCTCCCTCTCTCCCCCTTCCCGAACCCGTACCTACAACTTTTACTGACCCTTCGGATCAGTCGGCACCGGCGGGCTTGGATGTGCAGATAAATTCCTCAGCGCCGATCGTCAGCATTGAAGCCTACTTAATGCGCCAAGAATTGACTAACCTCCTCGGTAGGTTTGAAAGTGCCTTGACAGCAGCTAATTCAGCGAATACTGCTGTGAATCTGAATGCAGCCAATACTGCTCAACTGGTGGCCGGAAGCAATAGTGGTGGAGTCCAGGCTGCTAGTCGCCCGCCGATGATGCTAGCGGGAACAGCCAGGGCGATCGCCAGTGCACGACAGGTGTTGCAAAGTTTCGATGGACTCCTGGCTGAGCAAAAGTACGCGGAGGCTAGAAAGCAGTGGGTGGAAGCCCGACAGTTGCTGTGGCAAAATTATCCCCAGGAAGGACAGCGGGTGGGTTCGGAAATTCGGGCTGTTTGGCTCGATCGCGGTACGATTGTGGCTGCTCGATCCGAACAAGGTTTAGCAGCAGTGTTCGATCGCCTCGCCGCCGCTGGTATCAATACCGTTTTCTTTGAAACTTTAAATGCCGGATATCCGATTTATCCCAGTCAAGTTGCACCCCAACAAAACCCCCTCACCGTGGGCTGGGACCCCCTGGAATCTGGGGTGAAGTTAGCCCACGAGCGAGGTATGGAATTGCACGCTTGGATTTGGACTTTTGCCACGGGCAATAAACGCCACAATACTCTGATTGGTAAGCCAAGTTCCTATCCGGGCCCGGTGCTTTCTGCTTATCCAAATTGGGCAAATATTGACAACAAAGGACGCATACAACATATTAATGATGGTAAATTTTATCTCGATCCTGCTAATCCAGAAGCCCGTAGTTATTTGCTGCGAATAATTAACGAAATTGCCAGCCGCTACAAAGTTGATGGACTGCAACTTGACTACATTCGCTATCCTTTTCAAGATGATAATGCCGGTTTTACCTATGGTTATGGTGCGGCGGCGAGGCAGCAGTTTCAGCAATTAACAGGGGTAGATCCGATGAGAATTTCGCCCAATGATGGTAATTTATGGCGGCAGTGGGTTGAGTTTAAAACTAATCAAATTAATAGTTTTGTTGGCGAAGTTTCTCAGTTGTTGCGACGCAATTATCCGCGGACAATTTTGTCGGTGGCTGTGTTTCCGCACCCTCCTAGTCAACGGATTTACAAAATTCAGCAGAATTGGGAAGTTTGGGCTCGTCAGGGGATTGTGGATTTGATTGTGCCCATGACTTATGCTTTGGATACTAATCGACTTCAACGCATTACTGAACCTTTGGCTAAGGAACAAATGCTCGGTTCGGCTTTGATTTCTCCGTCGGTTAAGTTGTTGACTCTCCCGGAAGTGGTGGCGATCGACCAAATTCAGGCTTTGCGGGATTTGCCCACTGGGGGTTATGCTATTTTTGCTGCCGAAAGTATTAGCAGCGGGATGCAGGCGTTTTTTAATCGTACTCAAGGGCGGGGAGGGCGATCGTCTACTAGGGCGGCGCTAACGACTTCGGCTGCGGAACCGATTCCTTATCGCCAGCCTTTTGCCGCAGCGGTTTCGCGGTATACTGCGCTCAAACAAGAATGGAGTTTTTTGTTGGCTAACAATCAGTTGCGGGTGTCGGAATCGGAATTGAAAGTGTTGCAAAGTCGATCGACAGAATTAGCCGAAGCTTTGAACAAACTAGCCGCCACTCCCACTCCCGAAAATTTAACGATTGCTAAAAGATTGCTGGCGAGTTTTTCCTCTCAATTTCAATCTTCCATGCGCCTGCATTCTGCCGAAAATAACTATCAAGTTCAAACTTGGCAAAATCGTTTGGATAGTTTGGATATGTTATTGCGTTATGGCGAAAGGGTAGAGTTGAATCGCGGGTAAATCTCAGTGGTTTGGCGAAAGGGTGTGGGCGATCGATCTTAATTTATTCAAAAAATGCCCTATACACATACTTGAGGCGCTAGCATAGGTTGTAGACGCTCAAGTACAGCTTAGCCTTGCTGACTTGACTCTTCTGTTAGAACCCCAGCTTCTTACTTAAAGTGCTGGAGGGATATGGTTATTGGGTTTGTTGTAGGTGGGCTTACTGTCACTCACAAGTTTTTACCGGACTCAGGCAGATTTTACGTAACCATCTATCTCAGTAGTTGCGAAAAGATTATCCGTATAAATACGCTATTGCCCTTAAAGTTGATACCATTTACAATAACCAGTAAGGTGCAATTTTTACCAACCACCCACAGCAAATATAGTAACAGCCAAGATGCTTAGGAGATTTTCGATCGCGGAAACTATGACTATAGCTACTTTTCCATCTTCCATCTTCCTTCAGTTTTTTTCCTGAATGCTTCATGTTTAATCACCTAGTTTATTTTCACTTACTAAATACCAATAAAATTTAGGATGAATATGTTTCCTAAACAACTCAATCGGTTAGTTACTAAAATAATCGGCAAAGCTCCCTTACAAACAGTCCTGGTGGTTCCTTTTTTAGTGCAAATTGTCGGCACTGTCGGAGTTGTCGGTTGGCTGTCATTTCAAAACGGACAGCGCGCCGTTAATGATGTGGCTACTCAGTTGCGACGAGAAATTACCGATCGCATTAAAGACCGCATTGAAAATTATATGTCAATTCCTCATATTGTGAATCACCTCAACGTTCAAGGCATAAAATTAGGCCAGTTGAATCTAGAAGACAAACAAAAACTCGAACTTCATTTTCTAGAACAAATTCAATATTTTGATTCGATTAGCATCATTTATGTAGGCAAAGAAAATGGCGAACACTCAGGAGCCATCCGTACACAAGATCGGACTCTCATCTCCGCCGCTGATAGTTCGACAGGCAATAAATTGTCTCGATACACTGCTGACTCTAAAGGCAACCGTGTCAAGTTAGTGGAAATTTCATCCCAGGTTTATGACCCCCGAATTCGGCCTTGGTACATAGCCGCAGCCGCTGCTAAAAAACCAATTTGGAGTACGATTTATACCGATTTTTTAACTAAAGAATTAGCAATTACCGCGGCTTTACCAATCTACGATAAAAATGACAAGTTATTAGGAGTAGCTGGCAGCGATTTATTATTTTCGAGAATTAAAGAATTTCTGGTCAGCCTGAAAATTGGCAAGTCGGGTCAAACTTTTGTGATGGAACGATCGGGAATGTTAATCGCAACTTCCACAGATACTCCTGAATTTGTCATAGAAAATAAAAAAACCAAGCGGATCAAAGCTGCGGAAAGCGAAAATTTAGTAATTCGCCAAACGGCACAGCATTTAGAAAAATTCTATGGTAATTTAGCTAAAATTCAAAATTCTCAACAGCTTAGTTTTGATGTCGATCACCATCGAAATTTTATTCAAGTAACTCCGTTTAAAGACAATCGAGGTTTGGATTGGCTGATTGTCGTGGTAGTTCCAGAGTCCGACTTTATGGAGCAAATAGATGCCAATACTCACATCACTGTGTTATTGTCGTTAGCAGCTTTGCTCTTGGCTGCCATTCTGGGAATTCTGACTGCTAAATGGGTGGTACGGCCGATTTTTAGGTTGAATGAGGCTGCAAAAGCTTTGGCTAAGAATGAATGGGATGATACAAAATTAATTAACAATAGACAAGATGAATTGGGTGAACTTGCCGATTCTTTTAACAGTATGGCGGAGCAATTGCAACAGTCATTTACATCCCTAGGCGAAAGTGAAAATAGAGTCAAACAATTTTTAGATGCCATACCTTTGGGGGTTTTCATTGTAGACGACCTGGGAAATCCTTATTATATTAACCCGATAGGTAAAAAACTAATAGGTCAAGGAATTATCGCATCCAATGCCGAAAATTTACGTCAATCTTACCGCATTTATTTAGCTGGAACTGAGCAACTTTATCCAGCCGAACGCGATCCGATATTAAATGCTTTGCAGGGCAAAACAGTCACGGTGGATGACATAGAAGTTTCCCTAGGTGACAAAACAGTTCCTTTACAAATGTGGGGAACTCCTATTTACGGAAGTCAAGGGAATATCATCTACGGAATTTGCGCTTTTCAAGATATTACGGAACGCAAACAAGCCGAGAAAATTTTAATCAAATACAATCAAAACTTAGAAACAAAAGTTGCCGAACGCACGGCAGAACTTGCTAAAGCCGAAGAAAAGTTTTCTAAAGCTTTTCGTTTAAGTCCTAATGCGATTACCCTCACCAGAATCAGCGATGGTCGCCACATAGAAGTTAATGAAAGTTTTTGTCGGATGATGGGCTACAGTCACGCAGAAATTATTGGCAAAACAGCGGTAGAACTAAACTTTTGGGCGACTTTGGCAGAACGCGATCGCATGATTCAAATGTTAAAAAATAAAACAGCTATACATAATTATGAGTTGAAATTTCGTAATAAAAGCGGTACGGAAAGAGCTGCATTGCTCTCCATAGAAACCATCGATATTGAGGGAGAAGCTTGTTTTTTATCGATTTCTAGCGACATTACCGATCGCCAACAAGCAGAAGCAGCCCTGCGGGAAGCCGAAGAAAAATACCGCAACATTTATGAAAATGCCTTAAGTGGTATTTTTCAGACCACTAGGGATGGAAAATACATTAGCGCCAATCCAGCTTTAGCCCATATCTACGGCTACGAATCCACCGCCGAACTCATAGCAGGCCAGCCTAATTTGCATAATCAGCTTTACGTCAATCCTAAGCGTCACGATGAATTTGTAGAATTGATAAATAAGTATGGCATAATATCAAACTTTGAATCGCAAATTCACAAAAAAGATGGCAGTATTATTTGGATATCAGAAAATTCCCGCGCTGTTTACGATGACCAAAATAATTTACTCTACTATGAAGGTTTTATCAAAGATATTACTGCTAGTAAGCAATCGGAAATCGAAATGCAGCGGGCAAAAGAAGCAGCGGAAGCAGCTAACAAAGCTAAAAGTATTTTCCTCGCAAATATGAGCCACGAATTGCGCTCTCCCCTCAATGCTGTGATCGGCTTTGCTCAAGTCATGATTCGCAGCAAAACCCTGTCTCCAGAAAATCAAGAAGATGTGGGGATTATCCTGCGGAGTGGCGAACATTTACTGAGTTTAATTAACCAAGTTTTAGACTTGTCAAAAATTGAAGCGGGACGCACTACCATCAATGAAAAAAACTTTGACTTGTTCCGCTTGTTAGACGATTTGGAAGATATGTTTGCCCTCAAAGCCGAAGAAAAAAGCTTGCAGTTATTATTCGATCGCGACTCGAAAGTTCCCCACTATATCTGTACCGATGAAGTTAAGTTGCGACAAGTTTTAATTAACTTACTCAACAATGCAATTAAATTCACTTCTCAAGGGGGAGTGTCGCTGCAAGTCAAAGGCGGTCAAAAAGCCTATAATAATAGTGAAAAACAGCCTGGTCGGTACTCAATACATTTTGAAGTTCAAGATACTGGTGCTGGGATCGAGCCTGACGAAATCAATCAGTTGTTTGAAGCATTTATACAGACAAAAACTGGTAAAGATTCTCAAGAAGGAACTGGTTTGGGTTTAGCTATCAGTCGTCAGTTTGTACAATTGATGGGAGGTGACATTACCGTTAGTAGTGAAGTCGGAAAGGGGGCA
Source organism: Microcoleus sp. CAWBG640 (assembly GCF_020883015.1). Taxonomy (NCBI): domain Bacteria; kingdom Bacillati; phylum Cyanobacteriota; class Cyanophyceae; order Oscillatoriales; family Microcoleaceae; genus Microcoleus; species Microcoleus sp. CAWBG640. Next base: position 63,370 of record NZ_JAHRFC010000022.1, on the reverse strand, counting down.
GTATTTCAGTTTGATATCCAAGTTCATCTGGTGGAATCTGCTGATATTGAAAGCAAAAAAAACCAACTTCGTGTTGTGGCTCTCGAACCAAATCAGCCCCGCTACCGCTTGCTGATTGTGGACGATAAACCCCTGAATCGTCAATTGTTGATCAAACTTCTCAGCCCTCTGGGGTTTGAATTGAGAGAAGCAAATAATGGTCAAGAAGCGGTGGATATTTGCGCGCTGTGGGAGCCGCACTTGATTTGGATGGATATGAGAATGCCCGTGATGGATGGGTACGAGGCTACAAAACAGATAAAAACTACTACTCAAGGGCAAGCAGCGGCGATTATCGCTCTGACTGCTAGTGTTTTGGAGGAAGAACGGGCTGTGATTCTTTCGGCGGGTTGTGATGATTTTATGCGGAAACCGTTCCGAGAGGAAGATATATTTATGGCAATTAGCAAACACCTAGGAGTACGCTATATTTATGAAGATCCAGCAGCAGCAAGTGTGGTGGGTTCCGGGGACGACCGTCAGGAAGTGATGACATCAGGGGCGATCGCCTCTCTACCCGCCGAATGGGTAGCTGCATTCAAGCAAAATATTTTGAGTGTGGATATGGAGGCGATCGCCTTTTCCATAGAACAAATCCGCACTGTCAACTCCTCTCTAGCTGACAGGCTGCAAGATAGCATTAATAATTTTGAATACGAAAGCATTTTAAACGCAATTGCTAACAGCGAGGAAAACTAAAGTGGACATGATTGCAAATCCCAAAAAAAACCATCAAGGTAATATTTTAGTAGTTGACGACACCCCAGAAAACTTACATCTTTTGTCAGGAATCTTAACCAAAAAAGGCTATCAAGTTCGCCCCGTTCCCAGCGGAAAACTCGCACTTTCGGCCGCTCAGAGAATCCCCCCAGATTTGGTGTTGCTGGATATTATGATGCCAGAGATGGACGGCTATGAAGTGTGTCAGCAACTGAAAGCTGAGGAGGCAACAAAAGACATTCCGGTTATTTTCATCAGTGCGATTAACGACGTGATGGATAAAGTTAAAGCTTTTGCCGTGGGGGGAGTAGACTTTATCACTAAACCCTTTCAACTGGAAGAAGTTTTAGCCCGCATTGAAACTCATTTAAAAATTTGTTCTCTACAAAACAGTTTGCAAGAAAGAAATGAAGATTTAGCAACTGCCATTCAACAATTGCAAGCAACCCAAGAGCATTTGATTCAATCGGAAAAGATGGCCGCCCTCGGACAACTGATTGCTGGCATTGCCCACGAAATCAATACACCCCTTGGAATTATCGGTTCTTCTATTGATAACATTGCTAATTTTTGGGAAGCAAATTTAGAACATTTACCAAAATTTTTCCAAGAAATTTCTTCCCAAAGCCAAGTTTATTTTTTAAACCTGCTCTACAGGTCTTCCATAGATAGAGAAACTATATTTACTAGCAAAGAAAAAAGAAAATTTAAGCACAATTTAGTAGTTTATTTGATGGAAAAAGAAGTAAAAAAGCCAGAGGAAATTGCTGACACCTTAGTAGATATGGAAATCTACGATGATATCGAACAGTTATTACCACTTTTTCAACTGCCCGATTGGGAAAGAGTTTTAAACACTGCCTATCAATTTACCACTTTTAAAAAAAGTATTAGTTTAATCCAAAGAGCGACAGCGAAGTCGGGAAAAGTAGTATTTGCTTTGAAAAGTTATGCTCATTTTGATATTAAGCAAGAAAAAATTGAAGCCAATTTACATGAGGGAATTGAAACGGTTTTAACTCTTTATCAAAATCAACTCAAACAGGGGATAGAAGTTGTGAGAAAATATGGCGATTTACCCAAAATCGTTGGCTATCCAGATGAGTTAAATCAAGTCTGGACAAATCTAGTTCACAATGCTCTCCAAGCCATGAATTATAAAGGGACTTTGACTATTGAAACTATGTGTCGAGATGATTGCATTTTGATAAAATTTATTGATAATGGCAAAGGTATTCCACCGGAAATTATTCCCAAAATTTTTCAGCCTTTTTTTACAACTAAAGCGGCGGGGGAAGGTAGCGGTTTGGGATTAGATATTGTCATAAAAATTATTCAAAAACATCAGGGAGAGGTTAGTGTAGAGTCCGTACCGGGGGAGACTATATTTACAGTATCGTTACCAATATATTAAAATAAGAGGGACGAGGCCTAGGCTGCTGCCGATGGGGAATGAATCAGGTACATTGAAATTAAGCAGGAATATATCGACTAAAATGAAAGCACAGAGGAGAGAAAAAGATGAGTAAACCTGTAATTGTTTGTGTTGACGATGAGGCTGATATCTTGAATACTCTGAAGATGCAGCTTAAAAATGAATTTAAAGATAATTATTTTTATGAACTCGCTGAAAGTGGTGATGAAGCTTTAGAGGTAATTGAGGCTTGTCAGGGAGAGGATCTCGTGATCGTGGTGGTTTCTGATTGGTTGATGCCGGGAATTAAAGGGGACGAACTTTTAATTAAAATTCACGAAAAACATCCTAAAATTGTGAAGGTGATGTTGACTGGACAAGCAGACCCAGCAGCAGTTCAACGCGCTGTTGAACACGCTGATTTATATTGCTGTTTATACAAACCTTGGAAGGGGGAAGATTTGATAAAAACTATCAAATCAGGGCTGGCTAAGTTATGAAAAAACCTGTGATTGTTTGTATTGATGACGAACCTGATGTTTTGAACAGTTTAAAAATAGAACTGAGAAAGGCGATCGGCGATCGATGTATTATTGAAACGGCGGAAGGGGGTGAAGATGCTTTAGAATTGCTGGCAGATTTGCAAGCAGATGAGTATGAAATAGCTTTAGTGCTTTCTGATTATATCATGCCGGATATTAAGGGAGATGAACTGCTGAAGCGAATTCACGAACGCTCCCCTGATACCCTGACAATTATGCTGACTGGTCAAGCTGATTTGGAAGCTCTTAGCAATGCGATTAAGTATGCTAAATTGTATCGCTATATCCCTAAGCCTTGGCTAAATGAAGATTTGAAGTTGACAGTGGTAGAAGCAGTTCACAGTTACTTGCAAGACCAAAAATTAACTGATGAAATTATCAAGCGGCAAGAAGCAAACATCGAGTTAAAGAGAGTAAATGAGGCTTTATCTGCTAGTGAAAGCCAACTCAATCAATTTTTAGAAGCTTTGCCAGTGGGGGTATCGGTTTACAATTCCGATGGATCGAGTGCCTATTTTAATCGCACGGCGAGGGAATTGCTGGGTGCAGAGGCTATCCCGGAAAGTAGGGCGGAACAATTAGCAGCAACTTATCAACTGTATGTGGCCAATAGTGATGAGCTATATCCCCCTGATAATCTCCCAATTTTGCGGGCTCTGGGAGGAGAATTTGTCAGGGTTGATGACGTAGAACTCCGCCAAAATGGCAAGAGTGTGGCGCTGGAAATCAGCACTACGCCAATTTTTGACATCAACGGCAATGTTTCCTATGCGATCGCGACTTTTCAAGATATTAGCGATCGCAAACAAGCAGAAAAAGTCGTAGTAGATTACCAGCGCACCTTAGAATCACAAATTCAGGAACGGACAGAAGAACTACAACAAGCAAAAGAAGCAGCCGAAGCAGCAAACAGAGCTAAAAGTACCTTTTTAGCCAACATGAGCCACGAGTTACGAACTCCGCTAAATGCTATACTTGGATTCGCCCAAATCATGGAACCAAGTCCCAATCTCACCCGCGAAAACCGAGACAATCTCAGAATTATTCATCGCAGTGGCGAACATTTACTGACTCTGATCAACCAAGCCTTAGACTTATCAAAAATTGAAGCCGGGAGGATGTCGCTCGAAGCTACAAGTTTTGACATCTACAGACTCCTAGAAGAGTTGGAAGATATGTTCCAACTCCGAGCCGAAAATCAAGAAGTGAACTTAATTTTTGAACGCTCTTCCCCGGTGCCACAGTACATACAAACCGATCAAATAAAATTGAGGCAGGTCCTGATTAATCTTCTGAGTAATGCAATTAAATTCACCCAAATTGGTCGCGTTGTAGTCAGAGTTAAGCGACTGGAAGAAGGACAACCAAGTCAAATAAAATATGCAAGTGACAGGGTTGGAGAAAATGAAATTATTCCTGAATTAAATTCAATAAATAATGATAGTATATTTCCTCAGAATGCCCCGGATAAAAATCCAAAGCAGACTCTAGCAGCTAGTGAGACTAGAAATAATTCTATTTGTTTTCTTCTGTTTGAGGTAGAAGATACAGGAGTGGGAATTTCTCCCGAAGACTTAGGCAATATTTTTACAGCTTTTGTACAAACCGCATCAGGTCAGAAAACCCAAAAAGGCACCGGCTTAGGATTAACTATTAGCCGCCAATTTGTACGACTTATGGGTGGCGACATTACCGTAGAAAGTGAACTGGAACGAGGTTCTCTTTTTAAATTCGAGATTCCAGTCCATCAAGTTGAAGCCTCAGCGATGCCGGCTGCGAAAATCAACTATGAAATTATTGGCTTGCAGCCCAATCAACCTCAATATCGGATTTTAATTGTGGACGATGGGGAGGACAATCGTCAACTATTAATCAAAATGCTTTCTCCCTTGGGTTTTGCACTGCAAGAAGCCAGTCATGGCATGGAAGCATTAGAAATCTGGGAAACTTGGCAACCACATTTGATTTTCATCGATTTGCGAATGCCGGTGATGGACGGTTATGAAGCTACGAGAGAAATTAGAGCCAGAATCCAGCAAAGAAGAGAAGGACTACCAGGGACGGTGGAGATAAATGTGGAGAGCAATATTTTGACTCCAGAATTACCCATTCCGAAGATTATTGCCTTAACAGCTAGTACAATAGAAGAAAGACGCTCCTTTGCTTTATTGGTTGGCTGTGATGACTTTATCAACAAACCTTTCCGTAAAGTAGATATATTGGATAGCCTCAACCAACATTTGGGGATAGAGTATATTTATCGCTCAACTGGTTCGAGTGTAAGTGGAAATGATGAAATCGGCGAGGGAAATATTCTCTCTGATTCAGCAGGTCGTTTTGCCCCTGCTTCTGCACCGAAACTGCCTGCTGAATGGATAGATAATATGAAGCAGGTCATCCGCAGTGCCGACTTTGATTTAATTGCTACCACCATCGAGGAAATTAGGATAACTCGTCCTGAATTTGCCGATCTTCTTCAACATCATCTAGATAATTTTGATTACCAGAAAATTTTTAATTTAATTACTGAGGTAGAGGAATCATAAAATGCAGATGAAGCAGGACAAAACTGACCAGGATCAAGCAGATATTTTAGTAGTTGACGATACGCCAGATAACCTGCGTTTGTTGATTAGAATTTTGCAAAAACAGGGGTACAAAGTTAGACCTGTAACTAACGGTTTTTCTGCTTTAGAGGCTATTGAATCTAGCCAGCCAGATTTGATTTTGTTAGATATTATGATGCCGGATATTAGCGGTTATGAAATATGTCAAAAATTGAAATCTAGCCCGGATTTCAAGGAAATTCCTATCATTTTTCTCAGTGCATTGGAAGATGGATTAAATAAAGCAAAAGCTTTTGAAATTGGTGGTTCTGACTATATTACCAAACCTTTCCAGGTCAAAGAAGTATTGGCGCGAGTTAACAATCAACTGATTGTCCGTTCCTTGCAGATGCAGTTGCAAGCAAAAAATCATAAATTGACCGAACAAAACGACCAATTGCAAGAGGAAATTATCGAACGAAAACGGGTTGAGACAGAAACTTTTTTGTTATTGAAAGCTACTCAAGCTATTAGCAAAGCCGAGGATTTTGAATCGGCGATTGATGTAATTTTAAGGTTAATTTGCGAAACAATCAACTGGAATTTGGCGGAAGCGTGGATTCCAGACAATGATGGTCAAATTTTAAAATGTGCTAGAGGTATGTATGCTAGTGATTTGAGTTTTGCGGAATTCCGAAAAACGAGTTTTCCTTTAACTTTTGCCCCTGGTGTGGGAATGCCTGGTCGGATTTTCCTATCCCAGCAGCCGGAATGGATTGAGGATGTTTCTCAAGTTGAATCAGAAGTTTTTCTGCGTTTTCAAATTGCAGCAAATGTTGGTTTAAAAGCTGCCTTCGGTTTCCCCATTTTGGCTGACGATCAAGTGTTAGCGGTGATAATTTTTTATTGTGACAAGAGTCTTGAATGTCAGCCGCGATTGTGGGAATTATTTAGTGCGGTTGCGACTCAGCTAGGTGCGTTGATTAAGCGCAAGCAAGCTGAGGAAGCGCTGAGATTGGAGCAAAAACAAACAGAGAGATTGCTGCTGAATATTTTGCCAAAACCCATCGCCCTCCGTTTGCAAAAGGAACAAAAACTGATTGCCGATCATTTTGATGAAGTGAGCGTTTTGTTTGCGGATTTAGTGGGTTTTACGGAGTTTTCTGCCCACAAAAGTCCGACGCAGTTGGTAGAAATTTTGAATGGAATTTTTTGTGAGTTTGATAGGTTGTCTGAGTCACGCGGATTGGAAAAGATTAAGACTATTGGGGATGCTTACATGGTGGTGGGCGGTTTACCAACACCGCGAGAGGATCATGGGGAGGCGATCGCCCTTTTAGCCCTAGAGATGCAAGCGGCTTTGACTCAGTTTAATCTCAAAACCGGAGAAAATTTTGAGTTACGCATCGGCATACACAGCGGTTCGGTGGTAGCAGGAATTATTGGAATTAGCAAGTTTAGCTATGATTTGTGGGGTGACACTGTTAATGTTGCTTCGCGGATGGAGTCCAATGGAATGTCGGGAAAAATTCAAGTGACGGCGACAACTCGTGAGCTTTTGAAAGATAAATTTGTTTTAGAAGAAAGGGGGATGACTGACTTTAAAGGCAAAGGGAAAATGTTGACTTACTGGCTGCTAGACAAGTGTTAAAATATAAGTGGTTAATTTTTTTAAGTAAATATCTATTAATATTAAGATTAGATTGAACTTCCGCTTGATGAGGCCTAATAATTTGCAAAGTGTTGACACAAAATCACCGACAGCATTAAAAAAAGTGCTAGTTATTTTAATGTCATTGCTAGGAGTAGCAATACTGTCGATCGCCCTTTTTATAGCCATTCCCGGAGAAAAAACCATGTTTGCTGGAAAAAGACCTACCAATATCGGTATTCAGTCAGGAAAACTCGCACCTTGTCCCACTTCCCCCAACTGTGTCAGCAGCTTTAGTCAAGATCCCGAACACAAAATTGACCCTTTGACATACAATTCGACACCCGCAGTCGCCATGGCAAATCTCAAAGGCGCGATCGCCTCCTTGGACAAAACTAAAATTATCGAACAAACAGATAATTACCTCTATGCAGAATTTACCAGTTCCTTGATGGGGTTCGTGGATGATGTAGAATTCTTGCTAGATGAATCAGCAAAAGTCATTCATGTGCGATCGGCTTCACGTCTAGGACAATCCGACTTGGGAGTCAATCGCAAACGGATAGAAACCATCAGAAATCAACTAAATCAACTCTGAAATTCCAAGTTTTAATGGGAGATTTTGCATAGGCCAAGCATGACCGCAGACAATTTATTAGTGATAACCAGAGATTTACAGCCGTCATGCTTCGCCCCTACGAATATATTTGCAAAACTGAGCTGCACCCCAAGTTTTAATATCGTTTCCGGCTGCATCGGAATGATTTAACCGCAGAGAACACAGAGGACACAGAGGGAGAGAATAGAGATCTGAATCATTCAGATGCTACCGGATTTGATATAACTTTTCCCCAGCCCCTCACCTCACCAATGAGGGGTTTTGGATAAAGTTGAGTGCGGTATTTCCCATACCCCACTGTATTCCTATAGTATTAAGTAGCTTAGATTCAACACTTCCGACTTTAGAGAGAGGGAAAATTACTAATAAATTCTTAGGATGAAGGTAATTAAAAGCATAGGAGAAAAAGACATGGCTCTTCAAAGAATAGAAGAATTTTATCCTAACTATAGGGAAGAAATTTTTGCAGGAGACGACATCAAAGGCTTTGATGTTTATGCAGGTGACTCCGATGAAAAAATAGGGAGCATTTACGACGCTTTAGTTGATGAAACTGGTCGTTTTCGTTATTTAGTAATTGACACCGGGATCTGGATTTTTGGCAAAAAAGTCTTGCTGCCGATCGGCTCTGCTCGTTTCGACTACGGAGCCCGTCGTGTTTATGCAACCGGTCTTTTCAGCAAAGAGCAAGCAGAACAATTACCTGCTTATAATGAATTAGAGCCTGTAGATTACGATCGCGAAGAACAGGTAAGAGACGTATACCGTGGCACCACTGCGCCCGAAACCGCATCAGCCCTTTCTACTACTAACTACGATCGCAGCAACTACAACTACGATTTAGACCGTCCTCTGTACGAGACAAACGAACAGAATCATCAAACCCTCAAACTTTATGAAGAACGGTTAATTGCCAACAAAAACCGTGCCAAAACAGGGGAAGTAGCAGTCGGTAAGCGTGTAGAAAGCGAAGTTGCACGAGCCTCAGTCCCCATCGAAAAAGAACGAGTTGTCATCGAGCGAGTAACACCCGTAGAAGCAGGTAGAGTAGTTTCAGTCGGTGAAGTTGACTTCCAATCCGGTGAAGTTGCACGCATGGAAGTTTACGAAGAAACCGCCGACATTCACAAAGAAGCTTACGTGCGCGAAGAAGTCAGCGTTAGAAAAGAAGTAGTTCGCAGCACCGTGGATGGTGAAGAAACCTTGCGCCGTGAAGAACTCGATGTTCAGACAGATGGAACTCCTGTTGTAGATAACAAATTGTAGATAACAAAATCTAAACCGCCCACTGCCTATTTTAGGGGGATAGATTTAGTGCCAAGTTGGTTTTTTTCAGACCAATTTGTCATCCTCTAAAAACCCCTAAAGGGTGTAATGGGGAACCCCCCCCAGCCCCCCCCAAGGGGGGATAGGAGAAGGTAATGGGGAACCCCCCCTGCCCCCAGGGCTGTTTCATTCTCAAGAAAACGATGCTTTTGTAGGGGTAGTGCCCCCGTGCCTACCCTCCCCATCCACAATTTTGTAAGTGTTTCAGAGATTGGGGCAGCCACGGGGGGCGGCCCCTACAAGAGAATGAAACAGTAAATTAGGAAACTTTTAAAAATGAACAACCAACCCTCAGTTGAAAAAACCCAACGTGCCAAGGGAACTACCCATTTCAACCGAGTTCCCGAAAAAGTGAGAACAAAACTTAAAACTTTTATAGTCAAAGATCGGGACGGTGAGTTAGTAGGTAAAATCAAAGATGTCTATTTCGATAATAGTGGAAAACTCAATTTTTTAGTCGCCGGAAAGCAGGGGGAAAACCCACGGCTTGTTTTATTAAATATTAAGCAACTCAACACAGTTGATTATCAGGAAAAAATCCTGTTATTTAAACTTAGCTTAGAGCAAATAGAGATGCTGCCACTAAAATCAGCTAATGACAGCCATGAGCATTTAGAACTCCCAGCATCCCCAAAGGTTCTCAGTCACAGCAACCCAACTCCTCCCGTAGCAATTATGTCTAATGAAACCGATGCCGATGAGCGCCCCATAGAAAATCTGAAAAGCCCGGAAATTCACCAAGACTTAGATAGCGAAGACTTAGATATTGTCGATCGAGAAATAATTCGGCTGCTAGAAGAACGATTGGTAATCAATCGCAGCAAGCGCAAAGTTGGGGAAGTTATCGTCCGCAAAGAAATAGAAACTCGGATGGTACAAGTACCAATCCAAAGAGAAAAGTTGATTGTGGAACAAGTCGGTGACGATCCGAAGGTGCTGGCGGAAATAGATTTGGGCGAGGGACAAATCACCGGGATAGATTTGAGCGAAATTAATCATCACCAACCGTCAGTACCAACAGTCAGCGCTGAATTTACTTCTGTGCAAAAAGCCAGCAAAGTTTTAAATTTGATCGAATCCCAGCCGCGTCACGGCTGCGTCAAAGTCCGTATAGAAATAGTTCTAGAAAATCAGGATCTGGAGGAAACTTATCAAAAATTGATGGACAGCTATTCAGATAATTGAACTAGGAAATCTGAGCTGGGGGCTAATTTGATAAATAACGCTTACAGGTTGGGTTGAGCGAGAGAACCCAACTTCCCATCTGGTTTTACCGAAAGTTTAACCGGATGGACTAATTGCATTTTTGGAAAAATTTTTCCAAATTGCGGTATGATTGTGTTGGAAAAGTCTAAAAGTATTAGAAAATGACCAGCACCATTTCCGACATTACAGTAAAAACGATCGCAGGCGCAGACAAACAGCTAGGAGAGTATGCTGGTAAGGTACTCTTGATCGTGAATTTAGCTTCCTACTGTGGCTATACGCCTCAATACAAAGGACTCGAAGAGTTGAATCAAAAGTACAGCGATGCGGGTCTCCGGGTTTTAGGGTTTCCCTGCAACGACTTCGGTGCTCAGGAGCCTGGTACTAACTCAGAAATTGTCGAATTCTGCACTACAAAATACGGTGTCAGCTTTGAGCTTTTCGACAAGGTACACGCTAAAGGTAGTCAACAACACCCGCTTTATGCTCAGCTTACCAGTTCTGTGGCTCCCAAGGGCGAGGTTTCTTGGAATTTTGAGAAATTTTTAGTCAGCAAACAATGTGAAGTGGTTGCTAGATTTCGCAGCAGTGTAGGCCCGGAATCTCCTGAGTTGATTGCTGCAATTGAACAGGAATTGGCTAAATAAAGAAGAGGGAATAAAGAAGAGGAAAGAAGTTACTTTTTTTAGGTTTCTCATTTTCTGGCTTCTTTTTTCCCGCGGTTGATTAAATACAATGGGAGAATTATTTAGTGGAAAATACATCTGGGTTAGATTTATTTGTAGGTTTATTGGCGATCGCCATTTTGGCTGGCGGACTGCTAATGCTGTTTTCCGGTATCTCCTCATTTCCTAAAGAGAAATAAAATATAACCGCAGTCAAAAGGATTGAGTTATTTAGGAAATGGGTGATAATTCGAGGTTAAGGGGATGTGAAAATAGCCTGCACCTAGTCAAAGGTTAAGAGTTGCGATCGCCAGTCTAGGCAATCCTAGGAAAATGTGATAATCTATGGGCTGCAATAGACTTTTCTCATCAAGATTGTGGAACGGGCATCGTGCCTGTTTTTAACAGGGTTATACTTCCTTCTTGCTTCTACTTATGAACATCGAGCAGTTTGTTGAAAATTCACTAGGACAATGGCGATCGCAACGTAGCGCCCATCACTTGACTTTCAGACACTTTGAAGCTATAGAATCAGTGATTGATATCGTGGCAGTCTCACCCGATGATGCAGCCGTCATCGACCTCTGCAAGTCCTACAACATAGACCCAACCCAAGCAGTAAGCCCCTTCCAAATGACCTGGGAAGGACACACAGATTGGGACGAAAACGCCGAAATGAAGGGGAGTTGCATCCTCGTACCAATCCCCGATCGCACAATCCCCAATCGCGGAAAACTACTGCGAGATCAAGGATATGCCGAAACCATCCCAGCCGCCGCTGACTATCACTTCACCGACGATGGCACCTTTGTCCTACTCACCAGCTACGACAACGCCGCCGCCGAAGAAAAAATCTGGTTTGCCAATCCTAACCTCCGGTTTCGTGTTTCCCTGATCAAAACCAGCCAAGGAAGTGGAGTTGTCACAGCATCATTTTCCTCAGAAATTCGTTCACTCCCAGCGAAATAAGCAACTAGAAAACAGCTTATGAATTCAGTTAAAAGCAACGATTTAATCACCCTAGCTCAGTGGATGGCAGGGGATTTTAGTAACTACAAACAATCCTTTGAAAAACCACAACAATTTGCCCATATTCACATCTTATTTCGCCCTTTACCCTTTGAGTTCTTCAATGCGATCGGCTTTTATTCCGAACAAGTATATGACCATGACCTTTGGACTCCCTATCGTCAAGGAGTTCACAAATTAATTGACCAAGGAGAACAAATTTATATTGAAAATTATAGTCTCAACGATCCAGTACAATACGCCGGCGCAGCACGAGAATTAAGCATTCTCAAAACAATTAAACCAGATTGCATTCAAAGGCGGTACAATTGTTCTATGGTGTTCAAACGAGACGGAGAAATGTTTCGAGGTAGTGTAGAGCCAGGAAACCAATGTCTCATCGAAAAAAGAGGTTGTTCAACCTACCTAATCAGTGATGTGGAAATTACCGAAACAACCTGGAGCAGTCTCGATCGCGGTATGGATATAAATACTCATCAACAGATCTGGGGTTCAGACTCCGGCTCCTTATGGTTTGAAAAGCGCCAAAGCTTTGCAGCAGAAGTACCGTTGGTCTAATTTACGCGGTTGGGCGATCGGTCAGAAAACCCCAAGCATACTACAGTCACACATCTTGCCATCAAAAATTTACAGGCAAAAAGACACCAATTTTGTAGTACAAAAAAACAGTAACATAAACTGTAATATTACAATATGTAAATTTTTCTAATCTAACATCTAATTATGGTAAATTTTCACATAACACAATAGTGGAGATTTTTTAAATGGTTTTTGGACCTGCATCTCGACTTGGAGTCAGTTTATTTGAAGAAACACCATCTTTAGAACTGATGCCAGGACATTCACAAGAAGAAGTAGAAACCGTAATTCGTGCTGTCTATCGCCACGTTTTGGGTAATGCCTACGTCATGGAAAGTGAACGAGCCATAATTCCCGAATCGCAATTCAAACGTGGTGAACTCAGTGTACGCGAATTCGTCCGCGCTCTGGCAAAGTCAGACGCCTATCGTTCTCGCTTTTTCGACACTTGTCCTCGCTATCGGTTCATTGAACTCAACTTCAAACATCTTCTCGGTCGCGCTCCCGATGGCCTAGAAGAAATGAGAACACATAGCACCATTTTAGATACTGAAGGCTTCGAGGCAGAAATTGATTCCTACCTCGACAGCGATGAATATCAAAACGCCTACGGGGAAAATATCGTTCCCTTTTACCGAGGCTACAAAACCCAACCAGGAAAAAACATGGTTGGGTTTACTCATATGTTTGCCCTCTTGCGTGGCGCTTCCAGCAGCGATTTCAAGGGCAGTATTTCTGGAAAAGCCCCTGTTCTCAATAAATTCGTCATTCAAGAAACCCCTTTACCAATCGTTCCCCCTTCCGGTGGCACAGTTGGAGACGGTTGGGCATTCCAAGAGTACGCTATGAATGCACGTAGCCGTGCTGGATTAGGTGCACAAGCAGAAGGCAAAGTTTATCGCATTACAGTAACTGGATATCGCTCTTCAGGAACGACTGTGATGAACAAAGTCTCTAAATTCCGTCGTAGCAATCAAGTATATCTTGTACCATTCGATCGCCTTTCGCAAGAATATCAACGCATCCACAAACAAGGTGGCGTAATTGCCAGCATCACTGCTGTCAACTAAAAACGGTTTAAACTTATGCCTCAACGACTTGGGGAAATACCTCCCTGAGCGTTTTTAGGCAATCCTTAATTCCCAGTTTTGAAGCATTATTTATTTCCAGGAGAAACTCGATGAGTGTTGTTTTAGATGCGTCCGTAGAACTTTGGCCTACTAGCAGTTCCGACGATCAACAGGCCGTAATTCGTGCCGTTTACAAGCAAGTGTTGGGCAATCCTCACGTCATGGAAAGCGAGCGCCTAACCGTCGCCGAATCCCAATTATGCGATGGCGGCATGACTGTACGGGAATTTGTCCGTGCTGTAGCAAAATCCGACTTCTATCGTAGTCGGTATTTTGAATCTTGCGCTCCCTACCGCTTTGTCGAACTCAACTTTAAACATTTGTTAGGTCGCGCTCCCTTAGACCAAGCAGAACTATCTGAGCATATCTGCACCTGTATCGAAAAAGGCTACGAGGCAGAAATAGATTCCTACCTCGACAGTCAAGAATATCAGGACAAATTTGGCGAGAATACAGTCCCTTATTATGTAGGCGCAAAAAGTCAAGTCGGACAAAAGCAAGTCGGCTACAATCGCACCCTTTCCCTGTATCAAGGTTTTGCAGGTGTTGACAGTGCTTTCACCGCTTCTCGCTTAGTGGATTTTGTAGCTGGTAATAGCGGCAACAAAATTACTTTACCAAGCACCGGCGGTCGGATCAGCGCTTACAAAGATGCCACCGAAAAGATGTTCAAAATTTTAGTTAAAGGCGCTAAATTTGATAGCCCTCGCCGACTAAGTAACACTGAATATCTAGTTTCCGGCGGAAAAATGACTCCGCAAATCCAGCGGATTCATCGTGCAGGCGGAAAAATTGTCAGCATCACCGAAGTTGCTTAAAATATTCAGTGATGAGGGAAGTATCCCGGAGTCAGTAAATTGACTTTTTTGTGGCACTGGCATCTTGCCAGTGCAACTAAATTGACTTTTTGTGGCACTGGCATCTTGCCAGTGCAACTAAATTGACTTTTTGTGGCACTGGCATCTTGCCAGTGCAACTAAATTGACTTTTTTGTGGCACTGGCATCTTGCCAGTGCAACTAAATTGACTTTTTGTGGCACTGGCATCTTGCCAGTGCAACTAAATTGACTTTTTGTGGCACTGGCATCTTGCCAGTGCTAAGAGACTGTTATTCCGCAACAAATACGATCGCATTTGTGGATATTTTTCAAGGAACAGTAACATTTTTTGACAGTTTAAAACAACCTTAGTTTTCGTTTAAGTTTGGTATTTTTTAGTTTATCTAGAGCGAGTTAATTATTCGCTCTTTTTCTAGTGAAAAAAGCCACAAACTTGATTTATATACTCCAGGATTATTTCTAAAATCTAAAATCTAAAATCTAAAATCTAAAATGGTATTACCTCCCATAGCTGACAAAAAAATGCAGGCTTGGATTAGAAGTCGTCACTTAATTTTCACCGGTCAGTTTCTAATTTTTGAAACTTTAGACTATCCAACAGTTGAGCGATTTGAGGAATGTATCACCAGTCTAGGAGGATGCTTAATTTCTGTTGAACCCAGCAAACGAGTTTGGATGGGAAATCATCGACAAGTTATCCTTTATCAAGCCAAAGGTAGTTTGCATACACCTCACCATGAACTGCGACAATATTGGTTTAAATATGGCAGTTTTCAGACTAGATTTGATGAGAGAGTTTAGTAGAAGGAAGAAGGAAGAAGGAAGAAGGAAGAAGGAAGAAGGAAGAAGGAAGAAAGCCCTTCGACTACGCTCAGGGTACGAAGAAAGCCCTTCGACTACGCTCAGGGTACAAAGAAGGTGGAAGGTAGAATATTTCTGTTACAGTATAAGAAACTTGTGCTTTGTGGTTATGGATATTCACGAAATCGAAGCGTCTCTAGAAAATTCTGACTTTCAGTATCGACTCAAGGCGATCGCAGCTCTCAAAGACTATACACCAGAAATAGCCGTTCCCTTACTAAAATCGAAACTCAACGACCCTGAATTTTTAGTACGTTCCTTTGTCAGTCGGGGATTTGGGCAACAACAAAGCGCCGAATCCTTCGCCGCACTCCTGCAAATCATCAAACTTGACAACACCCCCAATGTCAGGGCCGAAGCCGCGAATTCGCTATCTCTATTCGGGAGATGCGCTGCGTCTCATTTACTGCTGACTTTTATTCAGGATGACCACTGGCTGGTGCGTCGCAGCATTATAGCAGCCCTGGTAGACATGGAGTGCTACAACGAACTTTTTGAAGTTTGTCTCGAAGCATTAGCTGGCGAAGATATGACCACCCAGGAAGCTGCTGTGGATGCACTCGGTGCCTTAGCTGGAACAATTCAGGAACCGGCCGCACTTTCTCAATTATTGACGCTGGCTAATTCTGAGTATGAAGGAATTCGTCAGCACACTGCATCTGCTTTGAAGCATTTTGATACTCCCCAGGCGAAGGAAGTTTTGAGTCAACTTCGCCAAGACTCCCATCATCAAGTAGTTGGCGCTGCTTTAGAAAATTTGCTTGAGAACAGTTAAGAAGAAGGAAGAAGGAAGAAGGAAGAAGGAAGAATTTCTTGAATCTCTACTAGACTTCTCCAATAATACTAAGCCAGAAACCGGGTTTTTATGAAAATATAGGCTGGAGTGCGAAAATATGGGTGAAAAACCCGGTTTCTTGAATCCCCTGGGTACTCAAGCTTGACTAAACTGTTTTAAGGCACTGATTAAATGGTCAAAATTGAGACCCAATAAATCCTGTTCTTCTGAACTAAATTGCTGTAAACAGACTGTTTTTAACTGTTCTAATCCACAGAGCATCGCTGGCACCGGAACTCCCAATTCTTGATAAAGTAGCTCCATATTTTTGAGTCCTTCCTGGCTGAAGAATTCAGGATTTTTCCCAGCAACTCCATAGGTGACGGAGCGCAAGAAATGCCAAAAATCTCGCCAACAGGCTTCAGCACGAGCCGGAGGATAGAGGTCATTTCCTGGTTCGGCGATATTCGGAAATTCTGCTAATACCTTTGCTCTGGCCTTGGCAACCAAATTAGGAGCTTGTTCTCGCAGCAATTTAGCTTGGGCTACCATTAAAGAGTTATCTGGAACCAGATTTTGAATGCGTTCTAAATCTTCGTCGGTGAGATATTGACCTCGATTGTCTGCTGTTTGAAAAATGGCGATTACTTCATCGGAATAGAGATTGTTCCAAGCGGCAAAACTGACGATTCGGGCTTTGGGAATTAATTCTTTGGCTCTTTCACTTAACTGCATAGTTATTAAAATTGCATTCAGGTAGTTGGAGACAATCCAAGTTATAGACTAGAATTATGAAGATATTTATTAAGTTTTATTAAAAATATGAGATTCACACCGGGGAATGTGGTAGAAAGTCTTAATTAGACTTATCCCCAACTGTGAAGGGCAAGCCCCATGGCTACTCCACAGGAATTATGGGAAATATCTATTACAAAAGTTCGAGCGAAAGTTTGGTTTCATAACGAAATATTACTTTGTTAGCTAAAAGAGAGACGAGACTTCGGGCGATCGCCTATCATCCTGTATTTAGGGAAAACCTCTAAGGGGCTAAATTATCATCTATGTTTAAGCCATTTCAACAATTTTTAGAAAAAGAACTGTCTGAGAATTTTGCACTAGAGAGTCGTCCCATTCCCTCTGGTTTGGAATCGGTGGTGAGTGAAAGAGGCAAAAATCCAGCCACCATTCAAAGTTGGTGCTATCAATGCCCTCAATTGCGAAAAATTCGTTACACCTACATCGATGCTGGGGAAACGGCGCAAATTTTCAACAGCGTTATTTATCCTAACTATAATTACGATGTACCCTTGCTGGGGATAGATTTTTTAGCGTTTGGGAAAAAGAAAATCTTGGTAGTGATTGATTTTCAGCCCTTATTCCGCGATCGCCCCTACATAGACAAGTATATCGAACCATTGACGGAAATTCGCAGTAAATACAGCGCCTTGGTACAAGACTTAGAAATGAAGTTCTATGATGCCAACCAGTATTTTTCCAAAAATTTGCTGTTTGCCAAAACCGACGCAGAAACAGTAGTCAATCAATTGTTTCCCGCCTATCAAGAATACGTCCAGTTGTATTGGAAAATGCTAGAGCAAGCTTCTCCACTCAATAGTCCCGAAGAAGTTCAGCGAATTGTGAAAGCACAAAAAGATTACGACCAGTATAGTGCAGAAAGAGACCCCGCATCAGGACTATTCAGCAGCTATTTTGGCCATGAATGGTCAGAGAAATTTTTGTACGAGTTTTTGTTTGAAGATGCTGTTCCCTTAGCGATTCCCGCCGGGGCAAAATAAATTAAACATGACTTTATACCAGCCATTTTTAGATTACGCCATCCCACTCCTAACGGAACGACTTGACCTAGCTCCTTATCCGATTCCAGCAGGTTTTGAAAGCAAAGAATGTATCACTGGGAAAGGAAAAAAAGAGCAGTTGGTGGTAACAACCAGCCATGCTTTCAAATCCTCAAAACTGCGGCAGATTCGGGCCGCTCATGTTCAGGGTGGTGACGCTCTCCAGGTACTAAACTTTGTAATTTTCCCCCAAATAAATTATGATTTGCCTTTCTTCGGGGCGGATTTAGTAACTTTGCCGGGGGGACATTTGATTGCTTTAGATATGCAGCCACTATTCCATAATCTGGCTTATCAAAAGCAATACTCCGATCCGATTTTACCGATTTTCAACAAGTATCAAAAAGACTTACCTTGGGGTGGGGATTTTCCTGAAGAGGCAAAACAGTTCTTTTCTCCAGCGTTTCTCTGGACTCGTCCCAAGGAAACGGAGGCTGTACAAACTACGGTTTTTGCAGCTTTTCAGGATTATCTACAAGCTTATCTCGATTTGGTCGATCGGGCCCAACCAGTCACAGATAGCCAGAGATTGGCAGAGATTCTTCAGGCTCAACGGAATTATATCAATTATCGTGCTGCTAAAGATCCTGCGAGGGGGATGTTTTTGCGGTTCTATGGTGAGGAGTGGACTGAGGAGTACATACACGGTTTCCTGTTCGATTTGGAACGCCATCTCGAACATTGATAGTTAGTTGGAGGCGTGTTTATCCGAATTACCAATAGGCGTAATGAACCGCGAAGGCGCGTTCCCCGCAGGGGTTCCCGAAGGGTAGGACGCGAAGGAAGAGAAAGAAGAAAATGCAGTTCTTCCTTCGCGCTCT
Source organism: Microcoleus sp. CAWBG640 (assembly GCF_020883015.1). Classification (NCBI taxonomy): domain Bacteria; kingdom Bacillati; phylum Cyanobacteriota; class Cyanophyceae; order Oscillatoriales; family Microcoleaceae; genus Microcoleus; species Microcoleus sp. CAWBG640. The sequence continues at coordinate 44,752 of NZ_JAHRFC010000022.1, read as the reverse complement.
TTGCGCCTTCGCGGTTTAATCATTCCGACTAACAAGCCAGACTTTGAGCCGTATTATTACGAGTAAAAGAGTTCCAAGTACCTAACTCCTTTGAACTACGACTGCGAAGCATTGCTCTCGCTTCCTCGGTCAATCCTTGTACTAAACTAAAGTCAGCACCAGCAATACTTTTTAATTGTTCTAAATTCGCGCCTGTCAAATCAGCCGCCCGTAAATCTGCTCCCTGTAATTCAGCACCAATTAATATCGCATTCCGTAAATAAGCACCAGTGAGTAAAGCATTTTGAAGAGTTGCACCACTTAAGGCTGCTCCCTCTAAATTTGCGCCGGTTAAATCCGCTCCACTGAGATAAGCTCCTCGCAGATTACAGTAACTCAAATCGGCTCCTCGGAGGTTTGCTGTATTCAAGAAAGCCCCACTGAGACTAGCTTTTGGTCCAATAGCTTCTGATTTTTGGTAATTGAATCCTTCTGGCCAAATGGTATTGCTATCATATAAAGCTAATTTGAATTTAGCTAGTTCTAGGTTAGCATTTAGTAGATTACAACCTTGTAAATCTGCCCGAAAAAAATAGCTTTCTTGTAAGTTTGCGCCACTCAAATTAGCATCTCTGAGACTGGCCCGCCGTAAATCAACTCCCTGGAGATTTGCACCTTGGAAATTGGTTTTGCTGAGGTTCGCGCCGATTAAGTTGGTTCCGCTCAAGTCAATCCCGGATAAATCCATCTGGCTGAGGTTGATTCCCTGGAGGTTTGTTTGAGCTAGACTTTTATTTTGCTCAAGAGCTTGTAAGACTTCTGCGAGAGTCAGGGGTTCTGAGAGGAAAAATGAGTGTTGATGAATTGCCATTATATTTTTTGAAGATTTATTGATGGAATTGCTCAAAGTTGGCCAGTGTAATTTATCCTAGGATTTGACTGTTGTGCGATCGCCTTTTGTTAATTGTTCTTAACCAAAATCCGATCCGATTCTCCTCCCATCCCCTTCACAAGGGGAAGGAATGATATAGAGGAGACGGCAGTGCCCATTGGTGTCAACTTAAGGTAAAACCGATAGTCCGACAGGGGTTGAAACCCCTGTCTCAAAGCTAAAGTCCTCTAAAGAGGACTGAAGAACTCATTAGTCCTCTTCAGAGGACTTTCGCTATTAGACAGGGACTTCAGTCCCTGGCGGGCTTTCGGCTTAAGTTGACACCTATGGGCAGTGCCGTTTCCCTACCCAAAATAATATTGTAGGGACACTCCAAGAGCCGTCTCCTAATTACTTGATTCCTCTCGCTAAGTTGACACAGAAATGCTGCTAACACCACCTATGACTATGATGGATTTCTTTCGCAAGAGTGAGGGCGTTTGGTTCACTCAGCGAACAGTGCATAATTTTGATACTGCTGCTGCTGATGAGTCGGGAGAATCTAATGTCATGATTGATGTCTTGTCAATAGATGATCCCAGAGTTTTAGAAGTTTGTCAACAGCAAAATGTGGATCCTGCTTTAGTTAGTGGAGGATGCAGTTTCATGTGGCAAGATAATTTGGATGATGCTACCCCAAACCAAAATTATGCTGCAATTCTGATCGATGTGCCCAATCCTAATAACCCGAAGATGGGCAAGTTTCTGCGAAATCGTGGCTACGTGGAAGGGATTCCGGTAATTGGTATTTATAATTTTGCTGATGATGGGGTGTTGACTATTGAGACGGAATATGAGACAAATCAAGGACAGGAACGTTGTTGGTTTATTAACGATCATTTTCGGGTACGGGTGATGACTGTTCAAATGAGCAATGGCGTCAAACAAATGGCATACTGTTCTGAGCGTCGTTGTATTTCTCAGTCTGTTTTAGAAGAGATGCTGGAACACAATCGCTTGAGGGTTTCTGGGGCGGCTGCGGTGTCATGTTAAAGGGATTTAGGGTTGGGCGGGGGCGGGTTTATGAGATTATTGGTCTTGGGCAATTATTGTTTGTAAAACCCGCCCCTACGGCAATTTGGCGGGGGCGGGTTTATGAGATTATTGGTCTTGGGCAATTATTGTTTGTAAAACCCGCCCCTACGGCAATTTGGCGGGGGCGGGTTTATGAGATTATTGGTCTTGGGCAATTATTGTTTGTAAAACC
>NZ_JAHRFC010000022.1:0-42535 GCF_020883015.1 Microcoleus sp. CAWBG640 | reverse complement strand
CGCCCCTACGGCAATTTAATTTGCTTAACTAAACACGATCGCCTAATTTTTTTACGTGTTATCAAACTATCAAAACTATGTCTGAAAACGAAGAAGTTACACCATCTGATCGTGATGAATCTGCCGAAGATTCAACCGAAAATTCGACTGAGACAGATGCTGAAGAATTGGTGGAAGTGATTGCCGAATTTGAGCGGTATCGGGAACGTTTGGTGACTGAAACAATCGCAGCGGCACAAAAGGCAAAGCTACCCCAGAAACCAGCCCTGGCTAAAATTGAGCCGGAACTTGCTAAAATTGATGCTGGACTTGAGAGTCTTCGCGCTCAATTGGCTGCTATAACTACTAATAATTAGGTGACAATTATGGTCAATTCTAGTGCTCAATCTCAGGACGATCCAATTGTATTGGCTCATGCAAAAGCAGATGCTTTTCTGCGGGAAGTTACTGAACAAATAGATTTAGATACTTTCAATCCTGATGATTCTGAGGTTTTGAAGCGGTTGGTTGAATGTATGGGAGATTCGCGGGGGATGACTCGACTGCGTTTCGCGGAAACTTTGGCTGAAATTGGTGAAGCTGCGACTCCTGTTTTGTTGGATGGTTTGGCAAATCATCCTAATCCAGTTGTGCGACGTGCGGCTGCTAAAACTCTGACTTTGATTGCTGATCCGACGGCGGTTCCTCATCTAATTCATGCCTTATTGAATGATCAGGATACAGTGGTTAAGGGTTCGTCAATTGGGGCGCTGGCGAGGATTGGGGAGCCATCTGTGCAGGCTTTGTTGGATATTTTGGGCACGAAGGATTTGCCGGAAAGTACGATCGGTCATGCGGCTTGGGCGTTGGCGTTTATTGGGGCGGGGGCGAAGGAGTATTTGTATCAGGCGATCGCCTCTGATTCGTCTGTGGTGCGTGGTGCGGTGGTTGGTGCGATCGCCAAAGTTGCACAGGAAGAACCGAAGCCGGAGTTATTCGAGATTTTGGTTAAGTCTCTAACGGATGTGGATGTTGATGTGCGTTGTGAGGCGGCGGCTGCTTTGGGAAATCTCGCCTATAAGCCTGCAATCCCCAACCTGATTGAGTTGCTGGATGGTGGTGATGGGGAAACTCGCAGGGCGGCGGCCTTGTCTTTGATGAAAGTAGGCGATCGAAGTGCGATCGAACCACTACAAGCTGCATTAGCTAAGGAATCGGAAGTGGCGATTCAAGGTGTGATTAAGTTGGCAATTTCTCAAATTAAGTAATTAAAAACATGACTGAATCTGGAACCGGGCGGATGTTGCTTTCTCATAATTTTGATATGCCAGAAGGTGTTTTTGGGCCCTTGAGTCGGGAAGATTTGACCCTGGTATTTGTTGATGGTTTAAGCCAATATCCTGAGATTAAGTGTCGTCAATTAAATCATGCTCATTGGATGGTAGAAGTTTTATTTTCTACTAATGATTTTGCTCCGCCTCAAGTTGGGGAATTTTGCGCTGAAGCTTTGGTGAATCGGCGGATGAGTCAAGGGAAAGCGGATGATTCTTTTCCTGATATTTTGATTTTAGCAGGGTTGAAGAAGACTCCGCCATTGAGTAGCGATGCTGAAGCGCTACAAACGGGAGAATGGGGGGTTGATGTGGTGGAAACTCCGTCTGCTGATAGTTTCTTGATGGCGATGGGCTGGGAGGATAAAACGGCTGGGAAAAGTATTGAGGATGTTTTTAAGGTTGAAAGGAGAAAAGGGTAAAAGGATAAAAGGCTGAGTTAACCAGCCGTGATATCTTTTTGATTGATACTGTTGAAACAACAACCAAACGTCACTCGATACTTAGTCTGCCATTTTTCAACTTTCCTCATCATCTTGTCCTGGTAAATCTAAAGCAATCATTAAAGCGCGATTAAGTTCGGCAATTTTTGCCTCTGAAAGCTTTCCCAGCATTTGCAAAAGTCTAGTTTTTGCCAATACCCGCACTTGATCCGCTTTAACAATTGAATCCCTTTCTAATCCTCCATCAGGAGCTTTAATCAAAACCTGAGATGGAAAAATGCGCTTGTTTTGTTGATAAGTGGTACAGGGAACTGCCAAAACGACTGGACTACTAGCATTAATTACGTCGCGACTGACTATAATCACCGGACGATTTCCCCCTTGTTCAGAACCTTCCACAGGATCGAGACGAGCTAAATAAACCTCTCCTCTTTTCATTCTTGAGACTCCGCTAATTTAAAAGCCTCCCAAGAAGCTGTAGCAAATTCAGCCTCCATCTGTAAAACTTCAGCTTGATATTCTGGATCGCTTGTCATTTCTGCTAGTGCTTCATCAATTTCAGCTCGTTTCAGCGCTGCTAATTCTCGACAAATAGCCCGCATAATAAATTCATCACGACTCTTGGCTTTTCCCTGGTTTACTGCTTTATCAGTCGCTTCTAGTAAATTAGCAGGGAGACTGATTTTTGCTTCAATTGTAGGATTAGACATGAAAATCACTCCTAAATGAAACCTGAATGTTCTCTAGATATCTATCTTAACTCTTTTTTTCAAAATAGTGATGGATTAGGCGATCGAGGATGTTTTAAGGTTGAAAGGAGAAAGGGGTAAAAGGTAAAAGTTGTTTGGAAAGTAAAAGCTAAGTCCCGAAGCGCTGATTTTGAAGTTCACCACACTATCTATCTCCCGTAGATTAAATGATTGAATTGAAGTTTATTGGGTCTACTAATTTCCAGCATCTTATCAGGACGATTGTGAATCTCAGTTAAACGGTCATTAGTCTCAGTTGAGCGATTATTGCGTGTTTTTCCTTTGGGAATGCTAATATGACCGATACTGATAAAACGATATTCAACAGAATAATCAGCAGGCGGAGGTTCTTTGAGTATAACTTGCTTTTTACCTTTGTGTTCTTCCAATGGCACTGTAGCACTTTCCTGAATCATCTCTTTGAGGATAGCAATATCAGACATCAATCCTGACCCCAGACAATCGATTCCTGAATCCTGTTCATCGTTTCAATCGTGGTATCAAAACTGCGGGCTTCAATACCCATTTCTGGATCGATATCGGCTGGTGTAAGAGTTTGACATTTATTTGTTTTTGTCTTCCCTGTCTCTTCCGCAATATAAACCTTGATTTTGTTAGACGAAATTAGTTCTACTTCCCTATAACCTTCTTCTTCAGCAATTCGCTTCAGATGAGGTTTATCGTGGTTAAGCATAATCAATGTATTCAGTTCTTTAATAATGTAATCACTGTGGGTAGTGATAAAAACCTTAATACCCAGATTTACCAAGCGAGCAAATAGACGTGCGACGCGGCGCTGGTTTTCAGGATGTAGATTCAATTCTGGTTCATCTATCATCAATAAATCGCCAATTTGAGCCTCATGTTTGAGGTAAAAACCGATGGCTAATAGAGAACGTACAGCACTAGAACTTTCATCCATAGAAAGCTTGAGCTTTTTACCATTGGGCTCATAATAAAGTTCATCATTACGGGTAACAGTGTATTGGCCGCCGATTATGTCAGCAAAATACTCCAGTATATCAGGATGTTTCTCGGCAATAAAACTGCTTTTCTTGACAACGGTTTCCAGTTCCCTTGTAAAGTCAACGTTTGTGTTGATTGGCAAAGCGTAGTCCTGATAAGCTTTAAATAAAAGCTCCATTGGATTGATATTATTATTGCCTTGACCCATTTGTTCAAGCAATCTATTGCGGGCAAAATTCAACTCTTTGCGAAAAATAGCTGCACCAGTTCGTTCTGCACTAGCGATAAAAGGACGAGGAATAATTTCGGCAAAAATGATATCTTTCAGTGCATCAGCAATGGTGTGTTTAAGTATTTGATTGGGAATTTTTGCCTTTTCTTTTTCAACTAGCAAGGTGACAACTAATTCTCTACTTTCTTCTCTTTTGGTCATAGAGAATAATTCGACATTGGCAGATCCTATTGTTAGCTCGAACTTGCGTGTTAAACGAATATTTTTGATATCTAGATTTACCTGAAACTCTGTTTTTTTAAATCTTTTAGCCGGCGCTGCGAAAATCTGAGGCAATTGCTGTGTATAAACTTGACAAGCTTTAGAAACAATTTGCTCAGCCTGTTTGACATATTTTTGTATATCTAGATGAATTACGCCGTCAGCAAGGAGTTGTTGGATATTATCGTCGTTGATTTCGATCGCCAAAATCTGCCGCCAAGTAAACAAAAAGCCAAACAGTGCATAGGTAGCGTAGGTCTTTCCGGTATTGTTGCCGCCACAAATAATTGTCAACTCGCCCAGGGTGAATTCGGCTTGTTTTAGGGCACCAAGATTTTTGACTTTGATTTTCATTGGTGTCTTCCTTAGATTTGCAATGTACCTCAGTAATATCGCACAAACCAGTCTAAACAGCCAGCGCCTTGATACTTTCTTGGGTATCAAGAGGGATCTTTTGCCAACTGGTAGCAATATTAATATTCATATTGGTTTGAGCAATATCTAACAATGTATCATCAATTGAATGCGTTTGATTTTCGCGCAACCAAATTAAAATCTCCGCTAAATGCCAGACAGAGTGGGCACCTTCATAAACAGGAATCGGAAATTTTGAGTCGCTTTCGAGGGTGAGATTTGTCATGTGCTGTGGAGTGTACCCCAGAATTTTAGCTGCATCCGTCAAGCCAACAAAATCTGGTGCTGCTTCAATTAGAGTGGCATCTGGAACAACTTTTTTGACATCATGAATCGCCGTAGAAATAGCTTCATAAGCCGATGATGCATCGCGGATGAAATTTAGTGCGACATATCCTTTGTTTCCAACTCCAATTAACGCATCGTCACAGCCACCTGCATATAGTTTCTCGATAAAATCGTCAGTATTGGCTAGGGGATTTTCTAGATTAAACTTCACAGTAAAATCATACTCATTCATTCTGATTCCTCCTCTGGGTAAAACTCATTCACATCGTTATGTTTTGTGCAGTTATCCACTACTCGGCGAATTTGTTTGCCATGATTCCCTGAATTTTTTGGGGTACTCCAAATACTGGAGATACAAAAAATTCCACTTCTACACTCTTTATCATTATAGGGACAATAGATTTTTCCCCAAGCATGAGAACCACCAACATCAACGCGCCATCCATTTTTTTCAGCGTATCTCAACGCATCCTCAACTTCTGGCTTTGGGTGAGTTTTTCTGACCATTACAATTTTTGCTTACAAATCATTCAACACACAACCATAAACCCAACTATTCTGCACGCTTATAATTCATCACCAAATCCAACCGCGATAAAGAACTTGTCGCTGATTCCCGCACATAGGAATCCACGGTTTCATCATTGGCAAATGTGGTGAGGACTTCTACACAACGTCGATCGCCCACAGAAGCCAATGCACTCACGATCGCCACCTGTACCGCCACATTATCCGTTGTTGTCAGCGATTCTACCAAAATTTCAAACGCAGAGGAACCCATCTGCCCTAATGCCATCACCGCTGCAATATGCACCACAGGATTAGCGTCATCGATCGCCCTTTTCAACCCCTGCAAGCCCACTTCCGGGAAAGGCAACTCTGGATAATTTATCGCAATTTGCGCCAATACCTTCGCCGCACTCCCTCGCACAGTCACATTCTCACTGTTTAACATGGCGTCAACCACCGATGGTACAGCATCCTCACCGATCGCACCCAAGGCCTTCACCGCCGCCCGACGATAGGTGACATCTTCATCATCTAAAATGCCCACCAGTCGAGAAATGGTATTTTCATCGCGGGAATCGGCAATTTCAAACATCGCCCGATCGCGCATATGAGGATTCGGGTGTTTTAGTTGTTCAAACAAAGCATCTGTTGTCATGGTTTTTGGGGTTTTATGTATTCGGATTAAGCTGAATTAAGATATAGCATTTCTCAGGTAGGGACACGGCACTGCCGTGTCCGGTAGTAGGGACACTCCAAGGTGTCAACTTAACATCAAACCCAGTCACAGAATGCTGTTTGACTGTTAAGCCTAGATCCCCCCTAGCCCCCCTTAAGAAGGGGGGGACAAGAATCCGATCAAAGTCCCCCTTCTTAAGGGGGATTTAGGGGGATCTAGACTTGGGATAAAACCCAGATTTCTCAAGGGTTTCAGCCTGGTTGTTGACACCAATGGGCACGGTGCCGTGTCCCTACTATAATTCGGATTTTACACAAGTATAAGCATCTATTTTAGCTTGAACTAACCAATCTTGGTCGGCCGCAGCAAGTTCATAACCACTGACATCACCAAGTTTTTCTAGTGCGATTAATGCAGCATACTTCAAATCCCAGATTTTAGTTTCCAGACAGGCTTTCAATTCTGGAATGGCACGTTGTTCTCCGAGTTCCCCTAGGGCGATCGCCGCCGCTGCACGGGATTTCTGAAACTGGGGTTGAGAGTGATGCAAAGCTTCCAATAACAAATCGTAGGCTGGATCATGTTTTAACCAACCAAACAATTTTACCACATGAAAATGCGCTCCATAGTCATTATTTGCTTCTTCTGCAAAGGTGGCAAACAGGGCGGCTGGCGCTTCCTCTGAGTAATTTTTAAGTATCGTTTTAGCCGCTAAATAGCAACGTCCAAAATCTGTTTCGTATAATTGGCGAATCAAAAACGGTAAGTCTGGTAATTCTTCATAACTATGGACTAAATCTAAATCTGCTGGATAGTCTCTTAAGGTTTGTTCCAAATAAGGTTGAATGGTAGAAAAAGTCAGGGATTTATCAGCAATTCCTGCTTCTGCTAGCATCCTAATTCCTCTCAGCCGAAAAACTAAAGATACGGGACATCTGGCAATATTGGGGATGGCATCGTAGTAACGCGCATCAATCAAATCTTGAATGGATAATCTGCGCCCTAGGACATTTTTGTGTTGCAACATGGCGACAACTTTGCCCATTTGAGAAAAGTCTCTGGTTAAGCGACAAATTGCGGCGATCGCAGCACTAGCAGTCGGCGGGTCAATATCATCGACAAATCTGCGAATTCTTTCTAAAGCTGGAGCATAATCTAATTTTGTCAGAGTGTGGATAATTACGCGGTAAGTTTGTCCCGGTTTATCCAGCAATTGAGCAACTTCTTCTAAAACATCGGCATCTTGAGTGCCAATTTCACCGATCGCCCAAACCGCATTTTCCACCGTGTAGCAGTCATTATCGGCCAGACAGGTGCGAATCACCGGCAATGCTAACACAGCTTGCAGTCTTCCCAAGGTTTCCACCGACTTGCGGCGCACAATCCGGTTTTCCAGCACCGGATCGGTTTGCTGTACGGCTCGGATCAATGCTGCGATCGATCGATCTGTGGAGAAATTGATCAAGTGGGAAGCGGCAATGTAGCGGGAATCCTCTTCGCCAATCTCAGCTTGGGGCGTATCTAAAATCGCGATCGCCTGATCTTCCGTTAAATTAAAAAAACTAAAAAAACGTTTATCCATAAAATTATAGTAGAAGGAAGATGGTTCGGCAACTGATTTTGTAACGGATTTAACGGATATAAAACCAATGCCCGATAGAAATTAGCATATGCCTATTCAAACAAAATAACAAGCCTAGGAATTCTTTACCCTTACCTTACCAAAATAGGTAAAGCAACGAGCCAAGATTTCCCAGACTTGTCGGGGTATAAATTACCCAGTCACGACATCACAAACCTGCTAATTAATTAGGACAGGGAGTTGATGGCGTAGTCAAGAAGAGCATTGTACTCAGTCAAAGCTTGAGCAGACATATCGCGAGGAGTGCAACCACGGTTACGAGCAAAGCTCAATGCTTCAACGTAAGGAGCAGTAGGCAAGCTCAAAGCGCGATAAACTTCGCGTTGACCAGCAATACCCCATTCATCAAGAGGGCCTGTGCCGCCAACAACTAAGCAGTATTGGATCAAGCGCAGGTAGTGCTTGATGTCACGATGACATTTGGCTTTGAAAGTATCGGTGGAGTTAGCTTGACCGGCTTCGTTCAAGTAAGGATACTTTTTGATGCAAGCATCATAAGCTTCTTTAGCAACTGAATCGAGGTTGTTGCCAAGCTTTTCAGCAGCTTCTAAACGAGCAGCAGAGCGTTGGATAGAACCTTGGACTGATTCTAAATCTGAGGTGCTAGGGAAGCGGCCTGCTGCATCAGCAGAGGCGATAGCGGTGGTGAGAACTGATTTCATTTCCTAAATCTCCTAAAGTGATTTTGACAGTGAGCGTAGTTTCAATTTTGCTGAGCGAATTGCGATTAGCAATGGACTAGCTCAGTGCAGAAATGATGCGATCGAAGTAGCTGGAAGCTTCGGCAACTAGAGTGGCGCAACGATCTTCAACTACGATTGTTCCCATTTTCCGCAACTTAGCACCAGCAAATTTTTCGCTGGGGTTGTCTTGGATGTGAGCAGCGGCTTGAGCTTTCATGATTTGAACGGCACGCACGGTGGAGGTGGTGGGCACGCCCAAAGCTGCGTAGGTTTCTTTCAAGCCATTTAAGCAACGGTCATCAAGAACGGAAGCATCACCAGCCAACAAAGCGTAGGTGACATAGCGTAGAATGATTTCTGCATCGCGCAAGCAAGCAGCCATGCGACGGTTAGGGTAGCAATTACCACCGGCTTGAATTAAGCCTTGGTTTTCGCAGATCATGCCGGCAACAGCGTCGGAAACCATGCAGCTAGCGTTGCTGGCGATCGCGTTTACAGCATCCAAGCGTCGGTTGCCGCTGGCAACGAAAGCTCTGAGGGCAGCAATATCACCGACGGTGGAGGTGCTGGCATCGGCTGAAACTACAGCTCTTGAAAAAGCGTCAAGCATTGAGTTCTCCTTAACTTAGACGAAAATTTATTTCTTATCTCAGTTGGTCAACTTGGTGACGAACTTGATGTTTTTGAATATATCTTTGGGGTGTTGCCTGTGTCTCATTCCTTAGAAACAAAGTAACAATTTGTTACTTTTGTCGCGAAAACTACATTTTTTCGTTTAACTGATGTCGTTTCTGGTGGCATCGGTATTGTTCAAACAGTCAACCGTCAACCGTCAACTATATATATGTTAAATGTGTCGATCAGACCCTACGTGGATGAAAGTGACCTACAGGCGATCGCCCATTTGATCCATACTTGCGAACAAGTCGATCGCCTCGAAGAAGGTACTTCCATTTCCGAATTGCAACAAAAATTTAATCAACCATCCCTTGACAAAAATCGCGATATCTGCATTTGGGAAGACAGTCAGGGAAAACTCATCGGTTTTGCTCAGTTGTCGATTTCTGGATCTGGGGAGATGATTGACGGTTGGCTGTGGTTTTGCGTTCACCCGATCGCGCGATCGGGCAATATTCAAACCCTAGCAGTGGCTTGGGGAGAAAAGCGGATGCGGGAAGTGCAAACAGAACGAGGTATACCAGTGAAACTGCGATCGTGGGTGCGCGCGAAACACACCGATCGCATTGCTGTACTAGCAAATTGCGGTTTCAAGGCCGATCGCCATTTTTGTCGTATGGCGCGATCGAACTCTCAACCAATCCCAGAACCAAAAATCCCCAAAGGCTTCACCCTCAGTCAGTTTCGGGGCGCACAGGATGCCCAAGCTTGGGTAGAAATGTTCAACCAATCATTTATCGACCACTGGAACCACCACGATTTAACAGTAGAACAATTCCAATACGATTTAGCCAAACCCACTTACAGAAAGGATTTAGACTTAATTGCAGTGGCCCTTGACGGCACTTTCGCAGCATTTTGTCACTGTGAAATCAGTATCGAAGAGTGCGATCGCACCGGTCGCAATGAAGGCTGGATCATGTCTCTGGGTACAAGACGTGGCTTCCGTAACATCGGATTAGGACGAGCAATGCTGCTGGCTGGCTTGCACCGGCTAAAAGCTGTCGGTATCGAAACAGCCATTATCGGAGTCGATGCCGATAATCAGTCCGGTGCCCTGCGGCTCTACGAATCTGTTGGTTTCCACAATATTCGCAATACCATAGCCTATGTCAAAGAACTTCGATCTATATAGTCCTGTGGAAGTCTACAAACCGGGTTCGATCGACAAAAATACTTCGGTACAGCCACAGATTAGGTGAAAAACCCAGCTTCTTTGGTCGAGTCCCCAATCCTGACAAAAAACTTTTCCCAACCCCTTGACACCTGTGTAATACAAATGTAGTATATAAATATGGAAAGGGCAGGAAAAGCAAAAACCTGTATTTTCCGTAAAATTCTGAACCTTGAAAACTGAATAACTAATCGAAATTTCAAGGAACATCTAATTGAAAGTCTTGTAACAGAGACTAGATTGTCATGTTGTTACTTTACACCACAATTTTCGGTTACAAACTGCCTCCGTCTGAGCCAGAGATTGTACCGAATCAGCCTAAATCCAATGCAGAAAAAGCGGATTCAGAGCAGGAAAAATCTGCCAAAACTGAACCTGCCAAACAGACTGAAGAAATCCGCAACATCCAACAACATTATCACTTAGAACGGCGTTTATTTCAGTAAAATCCAGCCCTATTTGGGGAAATAGGACTGGATTTGATGAGACAATAAATGCCAGACTAAAGAGCAGACAGGCTACCAATCCAAAATCCAAAATCTCAAATCGCTCAAGGAGGTATCAGTAATGGTTCACATTCGTTTTGAAGGACGTTCCTATGATGTGGCAGAAAACCAACTGGGTATCGCGACAGGAATGAGCGAACAAGCCATTAAGGAACGTCTGGCCAAGCATTTTGATGTTAAGGGCGATCGCTTCGAGTCCTACGTGCTCGATCGGCGTCCTTCGGGCGATTTAATTGTGCGCCCAGAAGCCGTTTACGGCTAGAAATTCAGCTACCTGAGTTGGCTACCCCCTTGATGGTTCGGCGGTTAAAACCGCAACTATACAAACGAAGTCTGCCTCCGCAGACTAAGAAATAAAGGGGGTATTTAACCAGGATTTCGGCTCGGCTATTAGGCGGCGCACCCCAACTAAAGAAGCTTACAAACTGGTAACGTTCGACTAAACATCGTACAGTAGGTTCGATTCCTACCCTCTGGGCCTCTTGGAGAGGGGTTTTAAAAATAGCTTCTCTGACTTGTGCGCCTCCTCTTCTACCTGAATTTTTTAGATTTAAACAACAGCTACACCGCACCCCAACAGTTGAAGCTTACACACTTTTTGGTTTTCTCAACCAGAGGTAATAGGTTCGACTCCTATCATCCCCATCTTGGGGATGTAGCTCAACGGATAGAGCACATAGTTAAAAGCTTTGATGACTTGTGCGGGGTATCTGTCAGGTAGTGAAACAAACACTTCGTGCCCTAAAAAAGGAAGCTTACATACTAGCTCTTGGTAGAGCATTTCTCTTGAAAGAAAAGGTTGCGGGTTCAACTCCTGCGTATGAACAACGGCTTTCTTGACTTGCACGAAGTGAATTTCACTGCTATCAAAACAGACAAAAAAACCATGATTTAGTAAAGAGTTTCGATGTTTGAGAATCGGGTTCCGCGCCCTAACATATGAAGCGCCTACACACAATTTTAACCAATTGGTTGCAGGTTCAAATCCTGCCAGTCCCGTTTCTGGGGCTGTAGCTCAACTGGTAGAGCGATCGGTATGTCAAAACGCTTTGCTAACTTGCGCGGAACTTCTGATAATTATAAATAGTGGAGTTATGAGCGAACATCGCTTAGCAGAAAATGTGATCGAGCGCCCTCGTGGAGGGCTGAGAATCAGCTCAAGAAAGGTGAAAGGGCAAAAAAGATCTCTGATAAAACTAACTGAAGAAGCTACTACAGATGGACTGCTTAGCCCTTATTTAATTAAGCCGATAAAAAAGACAAAATGGTTTTCCGATTGTCTGGGACCGCTGTACCAATGGCTGCAATCTCATGTAGGTGAGTATTGGGATGATGTTTACAGCAAACTCTGTGGAATCCTAGATATCACTACCTTATCTGGGCAACATATTGTCTCTCATGTATGGCAATACGTGGAACGAAATGCGGTGTTAATTGATGGGGTTCCTTATCGAAAAAGTCGTGAATTTTATAATACAGCTCTTCCTCTTGGTTATTGGTACAAGCAACTTTATGTCCATCCTGAGACGGGAATTCTTTGCTTAGCTAAGAGAGTTCAGAAAGTACCTGAAAAGAAGCCCGATGATTTTGTTTTCATAGATGCTTATCATCATTATCAGAAAATAAATGATTTGTGGTATGCGATCGAGCTGGCAGATATTGAACCCTTGGGGATAACCAAAAATAAGTCTTCTGTCAACCGGGAGAAGTACGTTGTGGCTAAACGTCAATGCAACAAGAAGCAAATTAAGTTCATTATGGAACGACTAGCTAAAAATAAGGACTGAAGTCTTTAGTACACACGAAATTTTCACTTCGCGCCCCGATCGGGAAAGTTTACATACTAGCCAAACGGTAAGGCGCTTGACTTAAGATCGAGTATATACAGGTTCAAATCCTGTGTGTGAATCAACGACTTTTTCAACTTGCGCGAAGTGCTTTTTTTTATAACTTTTAGAACCGAAAGTGGTGACAAAGGAGAATTAAATTATGAAAACTACAACTATAATTTACCGATCGCCCTGGGAGATAGACAGCCTGATTCACGCCTTCCAAGAATGCAGTCTGCCGCGAAATCAATGGAATCACGAAGCGCATTTAACAGTTGCTCTGTGGTATCTGTTTTACGATTCAGAAACAGAAGCAATAAATGCAATTCGGAATGGGATTAAACGTTACAACTCGGCTCACGGAATTGAAAGCACAAAAGATGGCGGATATCACGAAACTCTAACGCTGTTTTGGGTGCGAATTGTTCGCCAGTATCTCGCCGATGAAAGCCGGAATCGCTCGATCGTACATCTGGCTAACGGTTTGATTGATAAATATGCCGATTCCCTACGGGATAGCTCCGCTTCACGCACTTTACCATTTCGCTATTACACGCGCGATCGCCTGATGTCTTCAGAAGCCCGCAATCATTGGGTTGAACCCGATTTGAAGTCACTCGACTCCGAAACAGTCCGCCAGGGATTAAAATCCCTGTCTAATAGCTAAAGTCCTCTGAAGAGGACTAAAGATATTTGTTTTTGTTTAGAACTCACAGCAAACAAATTCGGAAAAACGCATTTCAGTCCTCTTTAGAGGACTTCAGCTTTGAGCCAGGGATTTCAATCCCTGGCGGACTAAGGCAATAGGTGCAAAATATTAGGTAAAACCAATGAATATGAATGCAGCAGAACGAGATTTGCGTTTAGAAATGCTCAATAGTCTGCTCACAACACCTCACCGTCAATTAGAAAAAGTAGCAGAAATTCACAAACTAATTGTGGAATTAGACCCGATTTTTTACGGTCATTTAGCGGTGTGGTATCAGCGTCAAGGCGACGTGCGTGACCACAAGGAAGTTTTTGTCGGAAATTTGCTGACTTCGGCGCTAACGGAACACCGGGATGCCGGTTTCATGATGCTGCAACAGTTTCCTCCCTACGAGGTTTCGCGGATTGTGGACTTCATGAAGCAGCACCAAAATAAGGTGCCTCGGAGTGCGCGCACTGCTGTCACTCGCTATCTGAAATCGCGGGAAAAGAATCCGCAGTTTTTCGATCGCGCCGCCCTCCGCAGTCGCAAGGCGATGAAGCACTTGTACGCGACTTTACACGTCAAACCGAGCGATCGGGCGTCGGCGATTCTGTTCCAAAACAATCCGCCAGAAGACTCTCTAGCCTTCGTTTTAAAGCGGTTAGCTAAGGCTGCAACAGCCGCGGAACAAGCGAATTTGATTGTTGAGTACAAGATTCCGTATACGATCGCCATTGGTGCGATCAAAATGCTAACACCAACAGTTTTAGCCGCGTTGATTAACTCCATGTCGCCGCAGGAAGTCATCAACAACCTGAAATCCATCCAGTCTCGCGGCGCGATGGATCACCCGGAAGTCAAGCTGTTGATTGATGCCAAGTTGGATGAAGCGGCAAAGTGCGATCGGGTTTCTGCTTACAAAGCCAGTGTAGCAACTGATAGCGCCAACTTTGACGCAGCAACGGTGGCGAAGCTGGAAGCAGTTACCAACGAACAGGTGAAAAAGCGCGGTAAAATTGCCAAAGCCACGGGTTTGTTGATTGACAAGTCGGGAAGTATGGAAAGCGCGATCGATGTTGGGAAGCGTCTCGCTGCTTTAATATCGGGCATTTCCGACGCTGCACTGTTCGTCTACGCCTTTGACACCATGCCCTACCCAGTGCAAGCAAACGGTAGCGAATTGACAGATTGGGAACGCGCATTCAAGCACATTCGCGCTGGCGGTGGCACAAGTTGCGGTTGCGCGGTGGAAGCAATGCGGATTAAAAAGCAGGTAGTTGAGCAATTCATCATAGTCACAGATGAAGGCGAAAACTCTGCACCTTACTTGGCGGATGCTTATCAAAATTACTGCCGCAGTTTGGGAGTAATTCCTGATGTGGTAATCGTGCGAGTTGGCGCTTGGTGCAATTATGTTGAGAAGCAATTGAAGGACAAACAAGTAGCGGTGGAAACCTTTACGTTTGCCGGAGATTACTATTCGCTACCGAATTTAGTGCCGATGTTGAGTCGTCCTTCGCGGCTGGAATTGTTGATGGAAATTCTAGATACAACCCTGCCGGTCAGGGATGATAAACAGTTGACAGTTGACAGTTGACAGTTGACAGTTGACAGTTGACAGTTGACAGAGGTCGCGCGAGATTTTTTCTATGGGGTGTAAATCCCCATAGAAAAAACATGACACCAACCTGCGGGGGTTTTAAACCCATGAATTCTGATAAGTGATATAATCGAGCAGGGCTCGTCAGTTAAGCTGGCGGGCAATGCTCGCAAATTTAGTGGGAGTTAGAATTGTATGTCAAATGAGATTACATACACTGATGCTGAAGCAAATTTAGAAAATCTCTGCGATCGCGCTGTTGAAACTGGGGAAGTAATAGTTATTAATAGGCCTAACGGTAAAAATGCGATTTTGATTTCTAAGGCAGAATTAGAAAGTTTGCTAGAAACTCTTTATTTGTTGCGATCGCCTGTTAATGCAACTCGTTTACTGACAGCATTAAAGAGAGCTAAAGCAAGAGTTGTTCAACCTCAGACACTCGATGAAATTTGCAAAAAATTTGGGCTTGATGAAGAGGATGATACTGAGGATAAGGTAGCGATCGCTAGTAACAGCTTACAAACCGATCGCGATCGACAACTACAGCGAGTTATGCTAGGAGGAATGCGTCAGCATCAGCGACAATTCACAGAAACAGAATCGTAATTTTTTAGGTAGATATTTACATCACAATCTTCTACTATACTCTAAATTTGGGAGGAGCAGTTGGTGACTTCAATATTAATCAAAGATTTAGCAACCGAATTAGAGCTTTTCACCGAAGATCCAGTGGAAAGATTTATTACGAGTGGGGTAAGTTGGCAACAGTATGAACAACTACTAACTCAACTGGGAGATAGTCCTTGGTATCGAGTTACTTATTTAGAAGAAGTCCTAGAAATTATGTCTCCTAGTCGTCGGCATGACCAAAACAAAACTAATATTGGTATGCTGCTAGAAGCATATTTTCAAGAAACACGGACTCGGTTTTGGGGATTAGGTTCAACTACCTTTCGGATTCAAGCAAAAAAGGGCGGTACAGAACCGGATGAGTGCTATTGTATCGGTACAGAGAAAGAGTTTCCTGATTTGGCGATCGAGGTTGTACTCAGCAGCGGTGGTGTAGATAAGTTAGCAGTTTACAAAAAGCTCGGAATTAGAGAGGTTTGGTTCTGGAAAAATCATCGCTTTGAGGTTTATCATCTTCGAGGAGATGAATATGAAAAAATTCACCAAAGTGAATTGTTGCCGGATTTAGATTTAGAACTTCTAGCATATTATGTGGAGCAACCAGATCCGCTGGAGGCGGTGTTGGAGTTTCGGGAAAGAGTTAGAGAAAGTTTAGGTAGAAATTGAAAACTGCTAGAGATGTACTTTACTCCCAAACATCTCCGTCAATATCCTCAAGTAAGAATCTTTTCCCTATTTTTCCCTATTTTCAATTATTCTATCGTTCTCTCGATCATTTCTAGTAACTCAGGATTTGCTATAGATGATACTAACTTTGAATCAGCAGTAGCTAGAACTGCACACAACTTGGAGGAAGTAAGTGCAGGATATTTTTCTAACACCTGTTGTTCCGTCCATCCCGCCGCAAACAGCCCTAGCAGAAATTCTACAGACAACCCAGTTTCTGGAACCGCAGGTTGGGCTGGTACTTTTTTAGTGCCGAAATTAATTTGCTTTCGCCAGTCCATTTTTTTGCTTAAACGATTGGGGAATATGCAGCCAATTATACTGTATTTTAGCGCCAGATAGACCAAGGGAGGTCTGAGGAAGCTGATAAATTAAGACTAGGGGCGATTTCCCTGGTAATTAATTTTTTATACCGATCGCACTCGGTCAATTTCTTATACAGTAGAGTAAGGAGCAGCGAGTTCGATCGCCTTTTTTGCTTTTGTCGGTTTAGTGAGTAAAAATGCCGATCGCCCTCGATCTTAACACACAGTACAACTACTTGAGCTTGCACTATGACAAAAAAGTCTAAGGTCAAAAAATCCTGTTTGCTCTCCCAACGACTGCAAGAAGCTCTCGATAGAGGCAGTAAAGTTTGGATGAAAACAAATAATAGCAGTTTCGGCGGCATCCCCATTAATTTATCCAAGGAGTTTGCCGAAATTCTGGTAATTGTTTCCCCTAGCGAACACGGGGAAAATAACGATTCTTATGGACAAGTCACTTGGCTGATTCGACTTTCCGATATTATTGCAGTCGCTTATCCAACTGAATATTGGTCTAAAGATAGATTAGAAAGTTTGCTAAAACCCGATGTAGTTACTTCTGAAATGGGAGATTATCCGGGCTAAGGTGCTGATAGCGCACCTACCTTTAAAGATGCAATCACAAGTCATTAAAAATAAAAAAGAGTGAAATTTTAAATTTTCTAAAATTTCACTCTTTTTTAAACAATTTATCGAGAAGTTTAATTATTTATTGCAAACAGAAAGCTGCACTTTACAACTGCCTCCTGGTAATTCGCTGCAAGCAGCGAGAGCTTGAGCTTCTGCTGCTGATTTATCGTCACCCCAACCGGCACCAGCTCCTCCTTTCCCAACGACAATAGCTCCACAGTTATTAGTGTTGGATGTCAGCGGTTTGCAGTCGTTCGCCCCTCCACTATGCTGATTGCAGGCGGCTACTGCGGCATCTAGTGCTTCTTGTTCTGTAGCATGATCCCAACTAATACCCGTGGCATCAGAAGTGGCAGAATAAGCCGTAGCTCCGTGTTTATCCTGAGCTTGAGCTGTCTGAGCACATAGCAGGAGTGGCACTGTCAAAACAGTCGCTAAAACACACTTAGAAAATAGCTGTTGAAACATATTTAGTGGCTGCCTTTACAGAGTTATATTTTTGTGCTTAACCAATATTAAATCAGCCTCGGTAGCAATGTCAATATCCCCCATAAGCAACTCCCAAAACCTTGTATTGAACAGGCTGTCGGGCCTGTGCCACGGGAATTAGGCCAGAAGTCTCATCTCAAATCCCCAATCTCCACTCTAAAATCCGATGACTGATATCCGCAAAATCCTCAACCAACTTGCCGCCCAAGCAGGAAAGCTCCTCGATACCCAATTCCTAGCACCTTGCGTGGGAGGGGGAAGGGTGCGGACAAGGATAGATGGAATGATTTACAGGTTTCAACCGCAGCCTCGCAACTTTGAAGGCTGGGGTATTTTTCAACCAATAAATGAGAAAAATGCTGCCGTAGTTGCAGAGCCAGATTTGGCACAAGTCACAGAGTATTTACAACTGCTTGTGCCAATTCGTTTGCAATTAGCTCATGTACTAAGAGGGCAAACTTGGCTGGCTTATCCGGTTAATGAATCTGATGTAAAACAGCGCACTGGTTTTGTGAAACCCGTAGCCGTACAGCTCGTAACAGAAGGCTCGCAGTTTGAGCCGATAGTGGCTAGATGGGATGGTCATTTTTGGTGGTTTGAGGAAATCGATCGACGGGCAGACCCTCTGCCTGCTGAGGAATTAAGGGCTGCTTTAAAACAGTTGAATTTGCCTCAAGAAATACGCTTTAAAGGCATGACACCGGAAATGGCAACTGTTTATGAATTGGTGACACAAAATATCAAAGAGTTTGACCCTAAATTTAGGGATGAACAGCGCTTGCAGCGGGCTTTGCACATGGGGGGAGGAGAATTACAAGGTTTTCGCGATCGCGATGACTATTGGCTGGTGGAATGGACTAGCCGCACTGGTGAAAGACATTCTTCTGCTATTGCTAAGCATGATTTGACTGTGATGAGTGCTGGCATTTGTCTGAGTGGATTAGACAGAAATTTCGATTTGCAGTCTTTAGTTGGTGTAGTCGAAGATAGATAATCGGGAATGGGTAATAGTTAATCGTTAATGGTTACTTGTTAGTGATTTTTCTAATAACCAATTCCCCAGGCCCAATTCCCAATCACTATGAGTATTTTTTTTCACGAACAATTGTACAGAACATCGTCGGTGATGTCCATGGTTAAAAACTTCCCTATTGCCGTGTGCGGTGCAGGCGCTTTGGGTGCTAATATTACAGAAAATTTGGCGCGATCGGGATTTGGTCAATTAACTGTAGTCGATCGCGATCGCATCGAAGAACGCAATTTGTCCACTCAACCGTATTATCGATCGGATATCGGTGCATTCAAAGCCAAAATTCTCGCCCACAATCTTTACCGCGCTTTGGGAGTCAAAATAGAGGCGCACTCAAAAGAATTGACATCCGCCAATGTCGATCGACTACTTGCCAACAGCGCCGCGATCGTTGATACTTTTGATAACAGTGTAGGACGACAAGCAGTCAAGGATTACTGTGCAAGTGTCTCCGTTCCTTGCCTCCATGTCGGATTAGCCACCGATTACTCCGAAATAATTTGGAACGAACACTATCGCGTTCCCTCCCCGGCAAATGATGACGTTTGCGATTACCCGTTGTCGAGAAACTTAGTGATGCTGACAGTTGCTGTTGCTTGCGAAGTAATTGTTCGCTTTGTAGCTACCAAGGAGCAACAAAATTTAACTTGCACGATCAAAGATTTTGCCGTAAGACCACTTATATTGTAGAATGTCTAGTGGCCATTGCCAGAAACCCGATCGCATGAGATGAGATACCTCTCTCCCAGAAATCAGGTTTCTAACTCTCAAAGGCGATCGTCAAACACGCAAAATAAGCTTAAGAAAATTAACAGGGAAATTATGGTCGGACAACAGACATTTTCTATTTTACTAGCAGTTCTAGCCCTATTAGTTTTGACGGGCGTCGGTGGAGCAAATTATGCTTCTAGCGGCGACGCTGTTTGCCGCACAAATGATTGCCACGAACCCCAAAGAAAATCCCATAAACCGCACAAAAGGATTTTAAAACACGGATCGAGAGGAGAAGATGTCAGAAAGCTGCAAAAATTATTAAACGCGCGAGGTTTGTGCCCACAGCCGATCGTAGCTGACGGCATTTTCGGCCCAACAACTCTGACAGCGGTGAAAAAATTTCAGCGACAAGCTAACCTTCCGGTAGATGGAATTGTCGGCGGAGAAACTTGGGACAGACTATTTGCTAGTTTGTAAATTTAAGCACCGTGCAATACAATTTCTTAAGTCAGTTTTGCTAATCAATCATCCCTCAAATACTCCCTTATTTCTTAGTCTGCGGCGGTTTTAACCGCCGAGGGATTTTTTAGATGCTTTGACAAACATTTGCCCTCCCAAAAACTGCCATAAAAAAGGCAGTTTCAAGTAAATTTTCAAAAGCAACGGCGAGGCTGGTCTACCTTTAGTAGAAAATGGTAAAAATCTCGGTATCATCAAATCTATTTGAAAACCAACAGTTTCTAAAAGCTCTTGGAGGGATAAGTGCGTAATCGGTAATTGATGGTCAATAAAATCGTAGTATTCCTGATAAGAATATTTGAAATTGGGCTGAATAACCAAAAGAGAACCGTTGGACTTGAGAGAATCAAAGCAAAATGAAATAATTTGGACTAATTGTTCTTTATTATTCAAATGTTCAAAAAAATTAGAGATAAAAATGCGGTCAAACTGTTCGGTAAACAAAGGGCGATCGCCTAAATTTAAAACATCAATATTCAGCACTTTAATATCAGGATTAGCAAATATTTTTGAATCAGGATTGAGGTCAATTAAGCATTTTTCGTCTGCCCGAATTTGATTTATAAACTCGCAATAACCCCCACCAATATCTAAAATAGATGATTGCGAGGGAACATATTTTTGTAAAAAATCGTCAATTAATACTTTCCAAAGCAATACCTTAGCTTCCATCTGTCTGGAATCAAATCGATTAGCGTACAATTTTTTGAGATATCCGTCAGCTTTCATAGTAAGATAGTATTCAGTAAGTATGACTTTATCACTATCCCAGGCAACTATGAACGTTATATCTACCGAAATACCGGAAGTTTTGATAATTGAGCCGAAAATTTTCGGAGACGATCGCGGTTTCTTTCTTGAGAGTTTTAATCACAAAGCTTTTGGAGAAAAAACTGGTGTGACGGCAGATTTTGTTCAAGACAATCATTCCAAATCGTCTAAAAATGTGCTGCGCGGATTGCACTACCAATTGCAGCAGCCTCAAGGCAAACTACTGCGGGTAGTGAGTGGAGAAATCTTTGATGTCGCTGTGGATATTAGAAAAAGCTCGCCGACTTTTGGACAATGGGTGGGCTGTATGCTGAGTGCTGAAAATAAGCAGCAACTTTGGGTGCCGGCGGGATTTGCTCACGGTTTTTTAGTGGTTTCTGAAACTGCGGAAGTTTTGTACAAAACTACAGAATACTATGCACCAAGTCACGAGCGGTGTATCCTGTGGAATGACACTGATTTGGCGATCGATTGGCCGCTGGATGGTGGGAAGCCAATCTTATCAGCTAAAGACAAAGCCGGACAAACATTGAAAAGAGCTCAAGTGTTTTAGATAATGAAAATCTTACTCACAGGTAGCGGCGGACAACTCGCCCAAGAATTGCAGTCAATTTTATTGTCTTCGGGAGAAGTAATTGCAGTCGATCGCACTCGCCTCGATTTGTCACAACCCGAAAGTATCCGTCAAGCAATGGCTGAAATTCAGCCAGATTTAGTCGTGAATTCCGGCGCTTACACTGCTGTAGACAAAGCAGAAACCGAACCAGAATTAGCACAGGCTGTCAACGGCATTGCCCCTGGCATTATTGCCGAAGAATGCGAAAAACTGCGATCGACATTGATTCATATTTCGACAGATTATGTATTTGATGGCAGTCATGGTTCTCCCTATCGAGAAACTGATGCTACGAATCCCTTGGGAATTTACGGCAAGTCAAAATTAGCTGGCGAGGAAGCAATTAGACAAGCCGGAAATCGGCATATGATTATTAGAACAGCCTGGGTTTATGGCAACTATGGCAAGGGCAATTTTGTCAAAACTATGTTGAGGTTGGGAAAAGATAGGGAAGAAATTCGGGTAGTCGCAGATCAAATCGGAAGTCCTACATGGACTGGGGATTTAGCTGCGGCAATTTCGCAAATTATTCCTCAGATTAAACCAGAAACTTTCGGAACTTACCAGTATACAAACAGCGGAGT
Source organism: Microcoleus sp. CAWBG640 (assembly GCF_020883015.1). Taxonomy (NCBI): domain Bacteria; kingdom Bacillati; phylum Cyanobacteriota; class Cyanophyceae; order Oscillatoriales; family Microcoleaceae; genus Microcoleus; species Microcoleus sp. CAWBG640. The sequence continues at coordinate 20,869 of NZ_JAHRFC010000022.1, read as the reverse complement.
TTGTAGTTGGTATGATTTTGCGATCGCCATTTTTGAAGAAGCCGAAAAACTTGGATTTCCCCTAAAAGTTAAGCGTGTAATTCCGATTACCACCTCGGAATATCCAACACCTGCAAAACGTCCAGCTTTTTCCGTTCTTTCTAATGTGAAAATATCAGGAATTCTAGGCGCGCATCCTCCTTATTGGCGGCAAGGACTCCGCCAAATGCTGGCAAGAGAAGTGAAGTAAATTCCGGGGTGAGTTTTGTAGGGGTAGCGCCCCCGTGCCTACCCCCACCCACAATCCCACAAGAGGGCAACCACGGGGGGATTGCCCCTACAGAGAATGAAATAGCCCCGCTGTAAGTCCACACCATTTGTGTTTCTCAATTAGATGAAAATCAATCCACAATATGTTTTAATTTCTGCATCAGTTCTAGGGATTATGATCCCAGCCTCATATATTTTGTACCTGATATCGCAAGCTGGAGACTTGTCTAATTTTGACTATTGGTGGATGACTTGGAATTTCTATTCAGTCGATGGTTTTTCTACTAATCCTTTTAATTGGATATTTCGGGCCAACGAGCATTTTGTGTTGATTCCGGCAATTATCTATGCCTTGAATATAGTTATTACCCAAGGTTCAAATATTGGCTTGTGTTTAGCTGGCTGGTTTTTTGCCTTGATTCAGTGCCATGTATTAATTGCTTTGCTACCGTTAAAATTAAGGCATTTTCCGCTGCAATTTATCTTAGTTGTAGTGGGTATTTCTATTTTTAATTTTACTCCGGCTGCGGCTCATAATTGGATGCGCGGATTTAGCGGTGTCCATTGGATAATTGCTAATTTATTTGTGATTTGTTCGATATTTTGTTTGCAATCTTATGCGGCAGTTTTGTTGAATAAGAGGGAGGCAGAGCCTCCTGATATTCATTCCCAGGCAGAGCCTGGGAACGAGGCTGTAGGGCCAGTTTCCCCGCCCTCAACCTTACAAAATAAGTGGGTAATTGGCAGTATCATTTTTGGGATTTTGGGTTGTATTAGTTACAGCACTCCTTTAGCTTTGTGGCCGATATTGTGTGCTGCGGCGGTTATTATGCGGTTTCCACGGCAAGTTACTTACTTATATTTTTCTGCTTCAATTGCGGTGATTGGCACTTATTTTTTAACTTATAAAACTCCAACTCATCACCCTTCTTTAACGAAAATAAACCCCCTTAAAACCCTCGAATATATTCCCACTTATTTAGGTGGAATCTTTAGTGAGAATGTGATTATTGCATCGATTATTGGTATAATTGGTTTGATAGCAGTAACGGGTTTTGTAGGTTATTGGTTGTTTGACAAAAAGAGCGATCGCACCGAGTGGCTACCGTGGCTATCCATCCAGATTTACACGCTACAAACGGCGTTAATGGCCGCCGTTAGTCGATCGGGCTTTGGAGTCGAACAAGCCACAGCTTCGCGCTACGCCACACTCCCAGCACTGTTTTGGATGAGTACATTTGTGCTGACAGTATTGTGCGTGCGGCAGTTACAACCAAGTCCCAGAATGCAAACACGTTGGCTGACACCACTCTTAGGAATCGCCACAGTTGCAGTCATTTTAATGTACGGTGTGGGAGGAGAGACCGCAAGTGCGATCGCCCGCAGAGCAACCTATCAACCCTTAGTGGCATTATCATTACAATTAGGCATCACCGACGTAACCTTAATTAAAGAAAAAATCGGCAATAGACCGGCCGCTTTCATCGGGTTAATCGATGCCTTAAAAAAGCACAATTTAGTACCATTTAACCGAGATGTCAAAAAGCACAACTTCTGTGCAGCATTAGATACTAAAATAGATGCAAATTTACTGTCAGTCCCCAAAGATGGAGTACCAGGATACTTTGATATAGTCACAAAACTTGCACCCAGCGCAGCCAGAGTAATTGGCTGGGTAGGAGACCCCGAAAACAATGTAAAATGTATAGCCATTCTCAACCAAGAAAACGTCATTCGAGGTTTCGCCATGTCAGGATTTCCGCGCCCAGACTTAGTAAACTTGTTTGGGCCAGCCTACAAATCCGCAGCTTGGAGAGGATACATTCAAACATCACCAACCGACAAATTATTAACAGCATACGCATCATTTAAAAACCGCGAAGGCTGGATAGCTTTGCGAAATTCTCAACCTATCAAGAACAACTAAAAAAACCTCTAAATTGTCCCTCTCTGCGTTCTCTGCGCCCTCTGTGGTTAAAAAATCATGCAAAAAGACCTCAGCTTCGTCATCCCAGTTCACAACGAAGAAGCTACCCTAAAAATACTATTTGAAAAAATCCAAATAGTCATGTCCCAAACAGGAATTGACAGTTACGAAGTGATTTTCATCGACGATGGTAGCCGCGATTATTCTTGGCGAGAAATCGTAGATTTAGCCAAGAATAATCCCAAACTAATTAAAGCGATTAAACTGCGTCGAAACTTTGGCAAATCAGCCGCCCTTGCTGCCGGATTTCGCAATTCAGCAGGGAGAATCATCTTTACCCTCGATGCCGACCTCCAGGATGATCCGGCGGAAATTCCCAGATTTTTAGACCACTTAGAATTGGGATTTGATTTGGTTTCTGGTTGGCGAAGAAAGCGGAATGACCCAATTTCTAAAACTTTACCTTCCAAGTTATTTAATGCTGTGGCGTGTTTGATGACTGGCGTACAAATGCACGATATGAATTGCGGTTTTAAAGCTTATCGCAAGGAAGTTTTAGCATCGATTAAATTGTACGGGGAATTGCACCGTTATATTCCAGCTTTGGCGAACAATTTGGGCTTTAAGATTGGGGAAGTGGTTGTCGAACACCATTCACGGAAGCATGGTAAATCTAATTATGGTTGGGAACGTTATGCGCGGGGTTTTATTGATTTGTTGACGGTGTTGGCGACGACGCATTATTTGCAGAAACCTGGTCATTTGTTTGGAGGTTTGGGCTTATCTTTTGGCTTGATTGGGTTTGTTTCCCTTGCTTATTTGATTGTTATTTGGTTTTTGAATTTGCTTGGGATGAATTTTGGTCCGATCGGGAATCGACCTTTGCTATTTTTTGGGATTTTGTGTACAATCCTGTCGGTACAGTTGATTTCTTTGGGGATTTTGGCGGAGTTGATGGCGCGGAATGTGGATGCTGATTATGTGGATAAGCAGATTTGTGAAATTATTGATGATTCTGATATCGATGTTTAACCGCAGATAAAGGCAGATTAACGCAGATTAACGCAGATATTTGGTGTTATTTGATTTTATACAGTATCCATTTGCCTTGTTTGTCGGCGATTTCCCCTTGAATATTTGGATGCCAGTCAGTACGAGTTAGGATATAATCGGCATGATATTTTCTGGCTACTTGGACTAAATCGGCACTGTTGCGACGGCTGAATAAGTCATTTCCACCCCAAATCATTTGCGGATTTAAGGGGACTCCTAATACAGTTTCCATCCGATTTTGCCATTCTTTGATGCCTTTTTCTGTTAAGGGAAAGTTTTTGAAGTTGACTACAACTGCCCTTTGTGAAAAGTATTGAAAACTTGTGACAGATGGCGGAATTAATATGAGTGCATCTTGATTGCTGCTTTGTGAGAAACGTAAAGCTAATTGGTTTAAGTCGTCTGTGGGAACGGCATTGATATTGACTCTGGTTTGAAATATCTCTAACATTGGTTTGGGGAGAATTCCGGCGATTCCCAAAACTAAGATACTGGTAGTTAGCAAAGCTAATAAATTCGTGAAAATCTGTTTTATTGCTGTAGAAGTTGTTAGGTTTTCCAGGATGAAAGGAAAGGCAATAATTGAGAAAAGAACTGGCATACTAATTAGGCGTTCCATTATTTCTCCTGAATTAGTCAGGGGATATATTAAGCTGAAAGTTAATGTTGCTGCTGTGAAAATCCACGGCAAAATCGTATAACGTTTGGGGATTGTATATTTTTGGGTTTGGCAAATTGATAAAAATACAAATAATGCTAAAAATAAAATACCTCGGTTGGGTAAAGTGAAAATAATTAATAGCAGCAAACCAATAGCTAACTGTTTTGCTTGGTAAAGTCTATCCACTAGCAAACTGACAGCGATAAAGATAATTATTTGGGCAAAAGGTACGGTTCTAGCTAACTGGAGTTTGGCAATTAAAGCCACTGGGTAAACTTCGACAAATAGGTAATTTAGCAGCAGCGCCAAAATTGATGTGCCAATAATTATCGCAAAGTTAATTTTGTCTTCTTTTCGTAGTTCATTTGTATTGTTGATGCAGAGTAAACCGCCAATCATCAAAGATATAAAATTTAACCAATTGTTGCCGACATTCCAATTTGATGGTAAGATATGGTGAGGATTGCGGATGTTCGCATGGATGTATACAAAGTCGGCATTATTCATGGTGTGAGTGCCCGTAGTGCCTGTTAGCAACATCGGTAAATATACGATACTTGCTAATGTGGCTAAAATTGCGATCGCCAAAATTGCATTTTTGAACCTTCGCTGTCTTACTGATTCAATGATTAACACAGGCATCATCATTAACCCAGGCAAAAAACCCACTAAGAATTGCAGCAAACAAGCTAGTCCAAAAAAGAAATATCCTGTCAGCCATTTCTGACGCAAACTAAAGTAAATCCCCCAGATTGCAAACCCCATTGCAAAGGTACTAGGTACTGATTTTGTGGAAAATATCAGCGTGTTACCAACATCTGTAAATGATGATGCTAAACATAGGAAAGTCATGGCTGCGGCGGGAAGTTTGGCATTCGTATATATGTTGATAATGGCATGACAAGCTAGGACAACTGAAGCAAAGGCTAGGAATTGATAAATAAAATGCACGAAAGGAATACTTAATCCTAGACTTGCCAACAAATAAATGATATGATAATAGTAATATCTGGGATTAAATTTAACCATTTCCTGAACATGATAGTCATTTTTGTATAGTTCAGGATTTAGGAGATGTTGGATTTGTGGCAATTCGGGAAAGTTGCCTCCTATGGGGAATTTATACCCTACTGCTATCAACGAACCGATGATGACAAAGGTATAGATGGATAAGTTAAAATACCAGTCGGATTTGTGAGGTTTCTGCATTGACGGTTCAACTTTTTGGCGCTGATATAGCTAAATTGCTAATTTCTAGTTGACATTGGTTGGTTAAATCTTGTTTGTTGGTACTCAATACCTCAAGTAGTAGATAAGTTGGGTTTTTTCCCTCAAGTAATAGATTTAATTTTGGGGAAGCCGTGAGATTATAGGCTGTTTCCGTGGAGTTGATTAATTTACCTTGATTGTTCCACAAAGTCAACCGCAGGGAAACTCCCTGACATTGTTTGTTAGGTAAATTAAGTTTGCCTAGGATTGTATTTTTTGCGGAAAGGGAACCTAAATATAAAAAAGATGTATCAATTTGCTGGGAATTTTTAATGGGATGAGTTACAATATGATATAAGTTATGAGCTTCTTTGGTAACAGAATAATTAGGGCTGGTGTAAACAGACTGATTTAAGCTGATCCAATCTAATTGAGTGCCTGGTTTTTCGCCTATTTGCTGCTGCATAGCGTGAAGGGTTTTGATGGCTGTCGCGATCGCACTTGGACGCATTCTCTGATAAACTCTGACTATGACACCGTTTTCTAGCCGAAACTGTTCTGGTAAAAGCTGGAAATCACGAGAAATTTCCCAATTTTGAATAAAAGCATCATAAACAACTTTAACAACATCTTGTTCATGCGATCGCAAAACCTGTTCATCACTCAGCAAAACTTGCTGAAAAGGCGTAGCAACCACCACATATTCGGAAATCAACAACTCCGGTAGCGGGTAAGTATCGCGAGAGTCAATTAATGGCCTACCAAGAGTGTTTAATTTCCACCAACCCTCCGGCGGGTTCAACTTACGGTTAGCCTGTTTAAGAATATTAGCATTAAAACTATTAGAAGCACCAGCAATATAAATCGGTTCCTGATTCGGTGCTATTTTTCTCAGAAACTCTACTAATTTTACCACTTCGCCGTAGTCCGATCGCACTAATGGCGCAAAATTCCCCATAAATATCCCAGACAAACCGAATTTCAGTGGAATCAGCCCCAAAAATGCGTTGATACTCAGATACAAACCAGCCATACCCAGCATCAGATAGCGGACTTTTCCTTGGAGTGTCAGCCAAGTTGTCCAGAAAAATGCCGATAATCCTAAAAGTGCGATCGGTGTAACATGAATTGTATAGTGCAAATAGCCATAACGCAAGACCAACAGCCATTCAATCAGTGACAAAACCCCAAATATCCCAACAAAAACCACAGCCTCACCAACCAGAATCCCCGTCATCATTCCCGCCGAAAAACCAATCACAACCAACAGCCAAGTTCCCAAACCATAAAAAGAAGCATAACGAGTTAAAATATCAGGAACCGACAAACTCCAAGCCAAATATAAATTGCGGTAATCAACCGTCAGAGCACTGCGAGTAAAATCTCCCGCCACCAGCATTAAAACAGCCAAGCTAGTTGCCGCAATCAAACCCAATTTAACACCAGAAATTAACAACAAAAATATAGCTTGACTTTGCCTACTTTTATAGGTTAAAATAAAATTGATTAAATACTGAAATATAGCAGCACCAAAAAATGCGATCGCACTATAAGCAAAATGCCGCCGAAACAAAATAGCCATAGCCAGCGAACAGCCAATTAACGGGATTTGCCACCAATATTTCAGCTTAACATCGTGCAGATAAACTAAAATTGCCCAAGCTACAAACACACATCCACCAGTATCGAGATATCCCCGCAAAGTCGGAATCCAACTCATCGGAATTAGTAAACTCAGCAACACCGTTGACCAAAACACCCTGCGAGGATAAACAGGAATTAATTTTACTGAAATTGCCCCCAACAACAAACGAAATGGCACTACATAAATTAGGGATACACTGAGGATATAACTCAATCTAGAATCGCCAAATAATAGCAAAAACGGCACTAAAGGCAACGAAATTAATAGATTTTTTTCATTCGCAAGGGATTTGACAACTTCCTGTATCGCTTTGTCTGGAGATTCCCGAAATGAATTAGCAAGACCGATTGTAGCATTATTATAACCAGCATAATCCCACCAATAAAAAGTATGTTCACTATAAACGTAGATTGAAGTTACTGCGATGGTTATGACCAATAGTAATAATAATAAAGTAGCGTTAATCGCAAATTTTGAATATAATTTATTCTGGATATAATTCATCTCAAATCCGTCAGTATCAGAATTATTCATCTCTCTTCCTCTGTGTCCTCTGCGCTCTCTGCGGTTAAATCATTCCAAATTTTGCAAAAAACCTTCCAATTTTTGTGCATATTGCCGATTAGCGATCGCACTTGGATGCAAATCATGAGGTAAATTATTATTAGCCGGTACTTTCAAATCAACAGAAATATCCACCGTCGCAATACCATCCCGATTGAGCTCCGCCAACATCTTAGCAGAACCAGGGTTAATTCCCGCAACCACCAGCTTCACCCCATTCGCCTCAGCCAAGCGGTTAAACTCCACAATAATTGCCTTAGAAACCTCGTGGCTGCGGTAAAATTCCTCCTCAAATTGATTGTAACTAACCTCCAGAAAATTGACTAACGCCGAAACCCGCATCAACGGCAACTCCTGATACTCAAGTTTTACCATATTGTAGCTAAAACCCTCTTGTTTATTCAGCCTAGCATCAGGTTGGAACAGAATACCGAGTTTATTCCAAGTAGCCATTTGCTTTCTTCTCGCCCTCGAAAAGGTATTGCGCCTGTCGTGAAATCCCGCATAGGAAATTACCACAACTTTAGGTTTATTTCCTTGTTTAAGTGCTTGTTTAAACTGAATAAGTGAATGTATGGTTCCATAGCCGTTAACCCCAAAATTTACTATTTCATATTGTGGTAATCTCTCTTGTAACAACCAAGCATAAGTTTCCCGATCGTTCAATGACCAACCGTAGGTAAAAGAACAGCCAAATATCCAAATCTCTGGCTTTTTTGACTGTAAATTGTAAGTATTGAGAGGGTGAGTTATTCTTAAACTATTATTGAGATGAGTTGCATTAAACGAGTAATTGCCGTTAAGTGTTACTTGGAATTTTCCCGGTAAATGTTTGTAGCCCAGTTCAGAATCCTTAGTGAAAAAGTTACCTTTAGGTTGAATAGCAACATCCACATTTTCTATTTGTAATGGTTTGTATCCCGCAACCCGTAAGACAAGTTCCGCACTACCTACAGATAGAAGTATTGGAAAAATTAGATAAGTGATTAATCTGAAAGCAAGGTTCTTTGCAATATTTTTGTTCATACTTTTGAACGAACCGCGAAGACACAAAGAGCGCGAAGGAAGAACTATATCTTCTTCTTTTTCTTCCTTCGCGTCCTTCGCGTCTTCGCGGTTCATTTAATCTTACGACCTAACTGTTAAAAAGACACAATCAAATAACTGTTCAGGAACTTAGCGCCTGTAACAGATTTTCCAGTTAACTGCGGAGGTAACAAAATATTGCGCCGCTGATCTCCTGCTTCGATCGTCACTTCTGGCCCCGATTGAATCAATTTAATTTCTTTCTTGTCAAATCCGGGCAAAAATAAACTAACTTGACGCTGTGCAATATTAATCTCGATCGGCTTAGGAGCACTTGTCGCCTCAGCAAAATCTGGCAAAGCGTCAATTAGCCCTTGCCAATTATTCTCACTATGGGCCGGCACCGAAACTGCTGTCAAGGGATCAAAATCAGCGGCAATAGTTTCTGTAACAGCTACTTGATTGAGAATCACACCGCCCACAGTCAAACCAATCTGTTGAGAACTACCCCAAAGATAGCGGGCCGTGGCGATCGCACTTGCATCCCCAGTCGTCACCAAATAAGCCGCCGCGCGGTTTGGATTTGCCAAGATTTCCTTGCCTTTATCCAAAAAATTATCGACTTGCTGAGTAGACTTAGTGGCATTGTCCCCCGACATATCCACAGTTAACACCGTACTCACCACCGGTTGAATAAACGGCGACAAAGCTTTACCCAAATCGGAATCTACCAAAGCTTTACGGAATCGGCGGATGTACCAACTCAGAATTTCCGGCATTCCCAGCATCCGCAGCGTATCCATGCCGCCGGTACCATCATAAACGATCGCATCATATTGTTTGCTATCGTCATATTCCCGCAGTTCGTTCAGGGCTAAGGCGCTGTCCATTCCCGGCAACACCCCCAATTCTTGGCCATAAATCTGCTTAAAAAAGGGTGTGCGGACATATTGGGCTTCCAATTGTTTAACCTCGTCCCATCTACGTTCCAGCAGTGGCGCACTTTGCACCTGAACTGCTTTGAAATTCGGGCTGATTTCCTGGGGAGTGGAAGTTAGGGGAGTTCCCAGCAAAATCCCCAATCCCGGTCCTGGATCTTGACTCAGCAGCAGAACTCGCTTGCCTTGAGCCGCATATTTCTTAGCAGTTGCGATCGCGATCGTGCTGCGGCCAGTGCCGCCTTTGCCCAAAAATGTCAAAATCAAAGCCATTTTCTGTTCTCACTGCCAAAGCTTACTATTTAACATTTAACCGCAACTTTCAGACGGAGTGGGGGAGTGGCAGAGTGGGGAAGAGGAGTTCTTCTTCCTTCCCCCCTTGGGGGCAGTAGGGGGGGCTTCTTCCTTCTTCCTTCTGCTAAACAGCTTCCAGTTCGTCTTCAAAAAACCAAGTCGCAAAACCGTCAAACTTGACAACCACCCCTACTCCACTGCCGTCAACCATTCTGAAACCGTCAACAGTGCCTACTGGATTAGTTTTCAACTTGCTCACGATATTTGGAGGTATCCGATCTCTGAGACGGCGCACCTTAACTTTCTGTCCTACTTCTATTGCCACGCTAAAATGTTCTCCTGCTCTATATTACCTATATTCCACAGTCCATTCTACCGTTGCCCGTCTACATCGGAACAGCTCTTTTCCCTGAGTCCTCCCCGCAAAAAAAACTGGTTTCTTGCAAAAATTGTCCTTTTTTCCACCAATCCTGACCCAGAAGCCTGGTTTTTGGTATCCCAGGGTCAGCCTGTCTAGTCAAATACACTCAGTCCCAAAGATTTCGCTATTCGTTCCAACAGAAATAAGCCACCTACAGAATTTCCCTCTTTGTCTAGGGGCGGACTGTAACAGGCGATCGCCCCTACACCCGGAATCACCGACAATACAGCCCCGCTAACTCCCGACTTCGTAGGCAATCCTACTTGCAACGCCCAGCGTCCCGATGCTTGATATAAGCCACAAGTTGCCATCAATGCTTTGACAGTGCGGCCGTGTTCTGCCATGGTGCGATCGCCCTTAGAGACCAATAGCATTCCCAGCTTAGCCAAAGCAGCCACATTTCCCGACAAACAACAGACCCGATTGTAGGTTTCCAAAGCAATTTCAGCATCTTGAATCACACCGGAATTTTGCATTTCTAACGCCAGGTTCCGATTATTTTGATTCGGATTTTTCCTCACGGAATCTAACATTAATTCATCCATAAATAACTGAATATTTGCCTTGAGATTCAGCCAAAGCAGCAGGTTTTGACAGCGAAGAACCGCATTTTCACCAGGGAGCAGAGATGCCAGGGCGATCGCCCCGCTATTAATCATCGGATTTCTCGGCTTCCCCAGGTCTATTTCCAGTTGAGCCAGGGAATTAAAAGGCAGTTCCGAAGCTTCGCAGCCAACCCTCTCAAATACCGCTGTTTCACCCAATTCACAAAGCAGATAAAGCAGCACAAATGGCTTGACTACGCTCATCAGCGGGAATATTTTATCTGCCTTGCCAAAGCCCCAAAAATCACCATAAATTGACCTTATTTGCACGGCAAACTCTCTTTTATCGGCTTGAACGAGCAGGGGTATGTACGCGGGTATTTCACCGGACAGACTGCGATTAATGGCCTCTGTGGCCCATGCTGCCAGTTGTTCTGGTTGCAGGCAAGATAGTTTGGTTGTGGGTATTTTCAAAGTAGGTGACATATTTTTTCAATCTGACAGCAAGTGCTGATAGCCAAGACTTCCATTTTTGGTGCAGTCCCAGCTCAGGATAAACCCGAATCTTAAGTGTTTTGTTGGGCGACTTCTTCTCCTTCTTGTGCCTCGGATTCGACTTGTAACTCCTGCTTGATTTGGTTTTCCAGCCTTCTGATGGAGTAAAGTCTGCTTGAAAAACTGTGGAGGATTGCGACGATATCTTGAACGAGTTCGGCGTGTGGAGAGAGACTGATTTGGTTGAGAACCACGATTTGGCAGTCAAATTGCTCACAGAGCCACTCGATAATATCAAATCCGAACCTTGCAAGTCGGTCTTTGTGGGCAACCACAATAACTGCGATATCGCGGAGCAAAACTCGTCCCAAAAGGGTGATGAGTCCTTTCCTCCTAAAATTGAGTCCTCCTCCCACTTCCTTAACGACTTCAGCGCCCCTTTAGAGCGTTGATAGTCGTTCAACTTGTCGATCGAGGTCTGCCTTTTGAGGTCGGGTAGAGACGCGAGCATAGATAACAGTGGCGCGTCCTCCCTCTGGTTCTGATTCTTTTTTGATGAACTTTTCGATGTCGTACCGTCTTTGACCTGACGGTGTTTTGATTGTGTTGATTTTACCTTCTGCTTCCCATCGTCTGAGGGTTCGGAGGCAAACTCCCAAAGTGTTAGCTGCTTCATTTGGTTTCACGTATTTTGCCATATTAGTATTATGGCTCACCATGTACGCATTGTTCAGTCTTGTCCAATAAATTAATGATTAGAGGCATACCGATCGACTCACATCTTGCACCATTCTCATGCATCCTGTAGGGGCGGGTTTTACCAACAATAATTGCCTAAAACCAATAATCTCGTAAACCCGCCCCCACCCAACGGCAAATCGCCATCTACCTCTTTGCCTGGTAATGCAGATCCATCGGCTCTGCCTCCAATTTTCCTACTAGAAGAGCGAGGCAGAGCCTCTGGACATCGGTTCCCAGGCTCTTCCTGGGAACCAGTTAAACCAGTTAAAAATAAATTTTTGTAGAAAAACCCGTATTTTGCATAAAAACCAGCCCTTGCTCCCGATATATAAGTAGCAGCTTCAAAGCAAAGTTGTCAACCGACAACAACCAGCACTAGCTGGAAATGCCTTCAGGTTGTCATTTTCAATACCCAGCAAGGGTTAGGGGTACTTCTTTAACTTAATTCTCTCAGAGTAATTCAGAATCCTTCCCGAAAACCCCCCGAACTTCTGAGAAATTACTATCCAACCGTATCTACCAAAAACAGGACACAAAAATGGCAGACGAAGCACCTAAACCAGAACCCGCAAAACCAGCTCCCATGATATTTAAGGGTGTTTGCAACGACGGAGTTCTCAAAGGCAAAGAGATTGAAGGCAAACTAGACATCAAAGTCAACGTCGAGTCAGTCAAAGCAGTAGAAACAGCCAAGAAACCACCAGCCCCTGGATGGGAAACAAATATTTTTTGGGTGCTGTTTTTATTAGTTGCCAACTTAGCAGCAGGCGATCCGATCGGTATGAGAAAATATAGCTCCCCACAAAGGTCTCCTTCTAGTCAGATGTTAAACCAATCTGGGGAGCAGTCACTGTTGGCTAACCACACTTCGACACTTCGACTAAGTTGAGTGTCCCCCTGCGCTCAGTGACCGTTAGATGCCATTTTAGGCGCTAGGAGCCAGCCAGCCACGCAAAAAGTAATAAAAAGACCCAAGATATTCATCGAATACTCGCGTCGTAGTTACCAAAGCTTCTGCGCTGGGCAGAAAATCAGCCGCATCTATACGCAACCTAGACTTCCCTCCTGATGTGGGTTGAAAAGTGTAGAAATCCGTAGCTCTCGGAATCACTCGGATTCCCACATCAGCAAAAGCTAGACTAGCACGGCGCATCTGAATCGCAGAAGTAACAAGCAGTACCTTCCGTTCCACGCCCCGACTATCTAAAATTTTTCTGACTTCTTCAGCGCTGGTGCGTATGTTCCTACCGTTCTCGTCGAGAATGATGCTGCTGCGAGGAACACCCATGTTGCTTGCCAGCAAAGTTTGGATATCCTTAGCTTCGCCAGTATAACTCTCTAACTCCGGTCTAGGCCCTGCGGTAACGATGACCAAAGGTGCCAATTGCTTCCTGTAAAGCACAGCAGCATAGGGCAAGCGATTGCCTGTATCTGTCAGTTGAATAGACACCCGGTTGGGAATATGTGGCTGAGTCGTGCCCTTACCCAACAGGACGATGGCCGCAGCAGTTTCGTCGCAGCAAGTTGTGTGGACAGCCGCTGCGGCTTCCCGTTCTGCTTGGTCGGCGAACCACAACGCCACAACGGGCATACTCGAAAGAATCAAAACTAGCAGCGCAGCCAGAATCATTCTCGGTGCCGGGTTGCGGATGCCACCGTTAGTGATCAATGCCGATGCAATCACCAGCAACGTAATCGAAAAACCTAGCGGCTTAAAGAAGAAAGCCACTAATCCGAAAATCGCTGCTCCCACGGGCGTGTCGGGGGCAAAAAAAGCCAGCAGCAGAAGGCTGATGAGCAATAAAACGCGCAGCCGGTCTAATAATGGATTGTCTTTGCCTCCTGACTGATCCCACCAAGATTTGACCAGTGAGAACAACAGGAATAGAAATAGAATTCGAGCTAGCAGTACAAACATCTTGCAATATTGTCTGTATTTAGTTAGTGGGTAATTGATAACTGGTAATGGTTGATTGGTAATTGGTAATGAGTCGAGCATAGTCAGGGAGAATTGACAATTGAAGCCTTTTGCCTGCTACCTGCTATTTTTTCCCCTTACCTCTCACCCATTCACCGCTGCCAATTTATCGGCGTTTCAGTTGATTCCGAATTGCCTGCGTTACCGTTTGAATTACTTTAACACGAGCATAATACTTGTTATTGGCCGCAATTGGTGTCCAGGGAGCAGTGGGGGTACTCGTGCGCTGAATCATTTGATTCACAGCGACTTCATAAAAATTCCACTTTTGGCGATTGCGCCAATCTTCCTCAGTCAGTTTGTATTGTTTAAAGGGATTATTTTGTCGTTCTGTAAATCTTTTTAGTTGCTCGTCCGGGCTGATGTGTAGCCAAAACTTAACTAAGACACAACCGTAACTGGTGAGTTGCTCCTCGAATTCGTTGATTTCTTGGTAAGCTCGACGCCATTCCGGTTCGGTGGCAAATCCTTCGACTCGCTCGACCAAAACTCTACCATACCAACTGCGATCGCAAATGCTAATTTTCCCCGCCGTTGGTAACTTCCGCCAGAATCGCCACAGATATTGGTGAGCTTTTTCTTCCTCTGTCGGTGCCGCAAAGGGATTGACTGTATAACTGCGGGGGTCTAGGACATCCGTCAACCGTTTGATTGCTCCTCCTTTGCCCGCAGCATCCCAACCTTCAAACAGCACTAACACAGGTATTTGATCTTCGTCAATACTTTGTTGCAATTTGCCAAAACGGGTTTGTTCTTCCCGAAGTTGCTGTTTGTACTCTTCTGGGGACAGCGATTTAGTTAAATCTACTTGGGCGAGTAAGTTTGGTTCCGTAGGTTGTAAGTGTTCTTGATGTGGCAATTGTATCGGTGCTGATTGCATCGTTTGTCTGTCTAAAGCTTCTGTAATGGTTGAGGCCATTTGCGTTAAAACCTTGACTCTCCCCCAACGTTGACAGTCACCTTCTACTAAGGTCCAGGGTGCCGGCCCCGTGCCGGTTTGGGCAATCATTTCTTCGGCAAAAGTTTTGTATTCTGCGTATTTTTTGGCTTGTTTCCAGTCTTCGGGGCGCACTCGCCAAGCTTGTAGGCTGTCGTCTTCTAGTTTTTTGAGCCGATGTTTGAGCTCTTTTTTGCTCAGGTGTATCCAAAATTTGGCAATTGCTGCGCCGTCATCTACCATCTGGCGCTCGAAGGCGTTGATTTGTCTGATGACTGTGGGTACTTCAGCGTCTGATAGGCGATCGAACAATCGGTCTTCTAAAACATGAGTGTACCAACTGTGATAGAAAAAACCAATCTGGCCGCGGGCGGGGAGTTTTTGCCAAAACCGCCACAAAAAAGGATAGCCCAGCTCTGCTGCTGAGGGCGGCCAAATCGGGTGGACTGCAAACCCCCGCGGGTCCATATAGCCCACCATTTTTTTGACTAGGGCTCCTTTGCCCGCCGCCGCCCAACCTTCGAGCACAATGATGATGGGCAGTTTTTTTTCCCAGCAAGCCTGTTGGAGCGATCGCAACTGCTGCATTAAAACTTCTATCTTGGGATCATAGGTTTCTTTGTCCAGGCAGATATCTAAATCGAGGTTGTCGAGCATATTTACCTTCTATCAGTCAGAAATTATAGTTTAACGTTAGTTTAACGTTTGGCTAAATATCACCATCGTTAATAATAGCAGCACTCCCCTGATGGAAAACTTGCCAAAAATAACCACTATGGTTATAGTTGAATTAGATAGCAAAAGTAAAAATCAACGACCCAGTGGGGGTGACAACTTCTTTACTTAGCTTAACCAAGTTTATTCAAACGATAGTTACTCCAGCACCAAGCTCGGTAACGCCAGAGAGCGCTGATTAAATCTAATACTCACATCCAAAACTAACCCAAAAGGGCCAACCTATTTTTATGATTGCGCTATGAGATAAAACCTGAAAGCCTGGGTGATATAAACAGGTTTCTGAGTTTTATCAACACCATTCTCCAAACTACTGTCATTGCTTATAGAACAGGCATCTTACCTGTTACTGACATTTGTGAAAAATGTCCTAATTCCTGTACTCATTTGTCAATACCCACTAATAGCAACATTCCGAATTTACGGATTGTAAGTTTTTTATGACTACCTTAAAAATGCGCTCCTACCGGGGCGAAACCGACTGGTGCGCGATCGCCCATTTGATCGACGCTTGCGAAGCAATCGATAAACTCGGCGAAGAAGTCTCCGCAACGGAACTAAAGCTAATCTTAGATGCACCCAAACTGGACAAAGCCCGCGATGTCCAATTGTGGGAAGATGGTAACTACAAACTTATCGGTTTGGCACTTTTAGATATGCCAGATTCCCCCGATGAAATAGAAGCTTGTCTCTGGTTTTACGTCCATCCCAATGTACGGGGTCAAGGCTTAGAAAAAGACATCATTAACTGGGGAGAAACACGGCTGGGCGAAGTAGGAAAACAACGGAATTTACCAGCCAAATTACGGATATATAGCCGTGAGGATCAAACCGACGAAATTATACTATTTGAAAAACAGGGCTTTGGAGTCGATCGCTATTTTTGGACCATGGCCCGATCGCTTTGTGATCCCATTCCCACACCGGAATTCCCCGCAGACTTTGCGCTGACACACGTATCAGGCGAAAAAGACATCGAACCTTGGGTAGAGATGTTCAACCAATCATTCATCGATCACTGGAATCACCACGACTTAACGGCGGAAACCGTGCGTTACTGGATGCAAGACCCCAATTATCAGCCAGAATTGGACTTAATTGCCATTTCGGGCGATCGCAAATTTGCAGCTTTCTGCGACTGTCAAATCAAACCCCAAAAAAACCCCAATAGCGACACAAAAAACGGCTGGATTGAATTATTGGGTACGCGGCGCGACTATCGGAAAATGGGTTTAGGAAAAGCCATGCTACTGGCTGGTTTGCATAGGTTAAAAGCCGCCGGTGCAAATACAGCCAAACTCAGCGTCGATGCTGACAGTTTGACAGGTGCGACAAAGCTTTATAAATCAGTAGGTTTCCGCCAGATGGAAACCTGGATAGAGTGGGCTAAGGTTGTTTGATAGTGCCCAGAAACCGGGTTTTTGCGACAGACTTGGTGACAACTCCCAAATTCAGCAAAAAACCCGGTTTCTTAGATTGTGGGAGAGTGCCCAGAAACCGGGTTTTGGCGACTGATTGGGTGACAACTCCCAAATTTGGAAAAAACCCGGTTTCTTTAGTTTTGATGCGCTTAATCCGAACCAGGTGGAATTGCTTCGACAGATGAGGATTGAGCCTTGAGATGGCGCTTCGTGAAAAACCAAGCCAACCATCCCAAGCCACCACCGCACAAACAACTAACTACAACCGCGACAACGAAAGGATGCGGCGGTAACAAAGGATGTTGGGGAGAGGGAAGATCCCAAGGTTTTTCAATCAATGGGTAGCCGGCGGCGAGGATTCCCGCAAAGCCGACTCCGACACCGATTCCGGTACCGACTGATTGAATCGTATTTTCTAAATCCCGATCGCGCTTCTTCTCACCTTTCTCACTATTCTGTAAAGTTTCTTGTAATTTGCGATCGGACTCAGCTTGGTCAATGTCCACCAAACCGCGAATACTAGAAATAGCTTGATCCAGTAATTGAGAACCCGGTTTAGAATAATTCAAATCAGCTTGAATTTGCAACTTAAAAGTTTCGCTTTCCCGTTCCGCAAACCGACCAAATATATCCAGTTCATCCTTGACTTGACCTTGCAAACGATTCAATTTCAGTTGATAATTTCGGGCATGAATATTCAGAGTATTCAAACAATCTTCAAGATTCCGCAGTTGTGAAGTATATTTCGGAACAGTTTTCAATAGTTCCTTGAGTTGACTTTTTAATGTCGCCAAATCCAAATCACCTAGCAATTTTGACTTGCTTTCAATTTCTTCTCGGATTAATTTATCGAGTTGATCCGAATATGTGCGACTCTTTTGGAAAACATTGGTGATTTTATGATAGTATAAGAATAGTTCCGGCAAATCCCAATATATCTCCTTGAGTTGTTCCGAAGTCGCATCAGAAAAGTAGAACAGCACAAGATAGCGAGTTTGCGACATTTTCGGTCGGCTAAATTCCAAAATACAACCATCTAAGAAATTATCAGCTTGATAAAAATCAGGAAAAACACCACCGAATAATTGCTTGAGCAAATTTTCCCCATGAGTTTTTAAGTCTTCTGGGTTAGTTGGTTTCGAGACAGACACATAAGCCGTGATTAGGAAAGTTTGTCCGATAAAATGCGCGTCGTTTTGGAGAGTCAAACATTGATTCGGGTTGAATTCGCCAACTTCACTTAATTTGACACCATCAAAACCTTCAGATTGCGGACGAAAAATATTAATTAACAAAGCGTAGGTATCGCTGAGTTTCTTTGGATAAACCAACAAACGATATAAATATTTAGGTTGAATCGGATTTTGGTTTTTATCCTTACTAGAAAGCAACAAGAATTGTCGCGTACCTGGTTTGCCGCTAGTCAGTAATTCACAGTTATCGGAGTTAGGCAAATTTTGCCGAACCTGTGGGAATGAATCGGGAAACTTCAGCTTGTCACTAAAATTATCCTTTAAGATTTTCTCATATTTGTACTGAAAAGTTTGGGGAGATTCATTGATGAGTTCTTGGGAATCTAAATATGAACCAGATTGCAGGGTGAATGCAAACAAGCTAACATTTAAGGCATAATAAATTGGATCGGATTCGTTGGACATTGCGGTTAATCTGGTTCGGGATTACTGGGTAAATCCTGGTTTGGCGGTTGCTGATTTTCCTGAATCACCTTTTGGATTCTGTCCCGATTCCGAATAATCTCCGCGTCACCATCTGGGGCTGGAAGCGGAATATCTATGTCATCGTCACCAACCATATCGCAGCGAACTTTTGACACAGCTTTCAATGCTGGATAAATTTCTGGATATTTTTCGCACCAATCTAGAATCGCTAAAGCAATTTTATTTGGCTTATTAATTGTATTTAACTCTAAATTGAGTTGATTGAGGTCTTGCCAAATCGCAGCATTAAATAGTTCGCTTGTTTCCTTCTTGGCTTGTTCCACTTCCAGCAAGGTGAGGAAGTCGAGAATCGTTGCTGAAGCATCAGAGATATCGTTCATTTTCCTAAGTTATTTGTGTGTTGAAAAATCGTCATTAATATCAAATTTGGTAGCATTGGAGATGATTTTGGGGGGTAGGGAAACGGCATTGCCCATTAGTGTCAACTTAAGCCTGAAAGCCGTGAGAAATCTGGTTTTTACCTGAGTCTAGATCCCCCTAAATCCCCCTTAAGAAGGGGGACTTTGAGAAAGTTCTTGTCCCCCCCTTCTTAAGGGGGGTTAGGGGGGATCTAGGCCTAATCGTCAAACAGCAGTCTCTGACTACATTTGGCCTTAAGTTGACACCAATGGGCATTGCCGTGTCCTCCTCTGCCATGTTGCTTAGATACCAATCGCACAGAATGCAGCCCAATATTGAGGATCAGCAAAAGGTGGATTCGGAAAACTCCGACGCAACGAAATATCAATATTATCAACTCGGTCTTCTTCCATGTTCACCTCATTTTGCAACCAGACCAAAAAGTCTTGGCGTGTAATCGTTCTCAACCAAATTTGAGCAGCTTGCAAAGCTTGACAAACCGACAAATCTTGGTTGTTCAGATTTTGATAAAAACGAATCATCAGAAAAGCCGTCGAAAAATCGCTGACACGCCATAAACTACTAACCACATTACTAGCACCGGCATACAGAAAACCGCTAGCTAAACCAATATATTCATCGGTGACAACTCTAGTCACCAATCCAGTTTCGCAGGCCGAGAGACTGACCAAGCGACACAAAGGCAAATCCAGACTAGCAAAAATTTCCTTGAGTGTCAGGCATTGAATATCAGTCCGAAAACGCCGACCATCACGCAGAGTAACATAACCACGAGCCTCTTCCTCTACATCTTGCTCCCCCCTTGCTAAGGGGGGCTGGGGGGGATCGGAGGGAGTCTGAGGTGGTTCTAAATAGCTTTTTGGAAGTTCCGCAGAGATTTCGGGAAGTTCCACAGAGACTTCAGAGAAATCGCCAGCGAAAACCAAACCCGAATTCAGCGGATTCGCCGAGTTGAAACTGCCGTGACAAGAGAAATGGGCGTAGTGGGAATCACTTAATTTTTTGAGAGTGGCTGCGGAATTAAAGGCGACTTTGGTAGCTTGGCGGCGCTTCAAAATGTGGGCGTGGGGATTGAAGCGGCGGGAAATCTCTTCAACTTCAATTTCGGTGTAGCGCAGGTCTTCCGTGGGATTCTGGATGGCGAACAGAGGCAAAATATCATTGAGGGGTGGGCGTTTTCGTTGATGCAAACGTTCCAGAAATTGGCTGCTGGGGCTGTATTGGATGCCGTTGGTATAAAGGTCAAGCCAATAGCCGGTTTTGGTTTCGCCGTTGGGGAGTTTTCGGGTTGCTGGTAGGGCGTGAAGCGGTAACAAATGTAAGTCGCGGTGGGGAATCAGGATTAGTTTTTCGATGGTTGGGGGTAAAGCGGCCAGGATTTGGTTGAGTTGCAGGGATGCGGCTAGGGTGACTAGGCGGTGGCTGAGGGCTTCGCCCCAGGTGGGTTTGCCGTAGTCGCTGAGGTAGGTGGCGATGTCGGTGTTGAGTTGTTGATGTTGTTCGGGGGTGAAGGCTAGGTGTTGGATGTGGAGATCCCCCCCTAGCCCCCCCTTAATAAGGGGGGGGACTGGAACCTTCCCCTTACCAAGGGCGGGAACGGAATCTTCGCTCAAAGTCCCCCTTCTAAAGGGGGATTTAGGGGGATCTCCGGCGCTAACAAGGGGGGCATCTTGTTCACTCAAAGTCCCCCTTCTAAAGGGGGATTTAGGGGGATCTCCGGCGCTAACAAGGGTGGGATCTTGTTCACTCAAAGTCCCCCTTCTAAAGGGGGATTTAGGGGGATCTCCGGCGCTAACAAGGGTGGGATCTTGTTCACTCAAAGTCCCCCTTCTAAAGGGGGATTTAGGGGGATCTCCGGCGCTAACAAGGGTGGGATCTTGTTCACTCAAAGTCCCCCTTCTAAAGGGGGATTTAGGGGGATCTCCGGCGCT